>CABUOQ010000008.1 GCA_902493275.1 uncultured Bacillota bacterium
TATTTCTGATTATCTTTTTCTTTTTTTATTATACGTGTTAAATTTTAACGTATACGGTTCAAAATCGTTAAAAACGTAAAGAAAAAAGGTTTGACACTTGAAAATTTGCTTAATTTTCTTTGTATCAAACCTATATGTTTTTAATGGCGGAGGAAGAGGGATTTGAACCCTCGCACCCTGTTACAAGTCTACGAGCTTTCCAAGCCCGCCCCTTCAGCCGCTTGGGTATTCCTCCGAATCGATTAATATTGTACCTTAAAATAATTTATTTGTCATTAAAAAAGTTGTATATTTTTATTGTAGGATTAAATATGAAAGAAATTTTAATAACAAACTTAAATAAAGGACAGCGTGCTGATAAATTTGTTCGAAAGTATCTTAATGATGCTCCTTTAAGCTTTATTTATAAATTGTTTAGAATTAAAGATGTAAAAGTAAACGATAAAAGAATTGAGGCATCTTATATTTTAAAAGAAGGCGATGTTATTAAAATTTATGTCAGTGATCAACAACTAGCTGATTTTTCTAAACCGAGAACAATTGTTAAATCCTCAGTTAATTTAAAAGTTATCTATGATGATCAAAACCTGCTTATTGTTAATAAGCCAAGCGGATTATTGATACATGGCGATGAAAAAGAAAAAAGAATTACTTTAACTAATATTGTGCTTAATTATTTATATGAAAAGGGTGAATATAATCCTAGTGATAGCGCTGGATTTATTCCTGCACCATGCCATCGATTAGATAGAAATACATCAGGAATAGTTGTGTATGCTAAAAATTTACCTTCCTTACAACAGATGGAAGCCTTATTTAAAGAAAAAACACAATTAAAAAAAGAATATCTTTGCTTAGTTGTGGGAAAATTATATGGCAAGGGCAAAATTGATGCACCATTATTTAAAGATGAAAAAAAGAATACAGTTATGATAAAGGATAAAGCACATGGTGGGAAAAACGCTTTAACATATTACCAGGCAAAGGAGGTATATAGAAATTGTACTTTAGTCGATGTGAACATAGTTACAGGCAGAACACATCAGATAAGAGTTCATTTTGCTTCGATTTCGCACCCAGTATTAGGCGATAGTAAATATGGATCATTTACCGCTAATAAAAATTTCGACGCAAAATATAAATATACTGGTCAATTTTTACATGCTTATAAACTTTCTTTTTATGAAATAGATGGTCATTTATCCTATTTATCAAATAGGATTTTTGAAATTGATTTGCCAGAAATAGAAAAGAAAATTATTGAAGATTTAAGGAGAGAAGTTGATGCTAACTAATTGTGGAGTAATATTTTTTGTTACCATAGCATTAATAATTCTATATTTATGTCTATCATCTAGAAGAAACAACTTATGTATATTTATTTCTTCAGTTTTATCAATGATAATTACCTTTATTATCTATTCAATTTTTTCTAGAACAAATTATATTCCTAATACATTTATTTCGATTATTAATAACATTTATTCTTGGCTATTATCAACTAATTCAAGCGATGAAAAAGCAATATTTGGCTTAGGATTTTTCTATGCAATTTTGTATTTTGTAATTTTTGCAATTTGCGAAATTATCTCTCATATTTTAATTTCATATAAGGAATTTATCCGCAAAAAGAAAAAAAGTTATTATGTGATAAAATATATTTTAGTATTTGGTAATGGCATAATAATGGCAATGGTCATTATTTATACTTTATCTATTATGAATATTGCATTAAAAATACCGAGTGGATTTTTAAATAGTATATTCCTATATATTCAAGAAGGATTGATTGAAATATGAGAGAAGAAGATAAAGTTTTACTCATATATGAAATAATGGGATTTGATACATCTTTATACGTCAACAAATATATTGAGGAATTGCGTTCTTCAAATACTTTTATTTTGCTATGTGAGAATGTCGCTAAAGCTAGAAATATTAATTCATATAAAGCGCAACGATTAGTCGATGAATTTGAAACTTTAGATTTCTATCAAATAACTACGTTAAGACAATTTTTTGTTTTAAAAGCCAAAATCAATTATCTATTATCAAATTCAGAGGATTTGAATTATCTTAATCCATTTTTCTATGGACAAGGACAAGAAGAAATCGTACGTATTGGTGATATTTCACTATTATTTGATCAAAAAAACTATTCTCTTAATGATATTATTCTTGATGAAAGATATACGACAAAGTATAAAATATCGCATATCAAAGACAAATATTTAGAATGGAGAAAAGAAGTGCAAGAGAAGGTCATTGATCCGTTAAAACTTTTAAAAGTTAAAGAGAATCAAATACCTAATTTAAATTATCGTAATAGCAATTATTATTTATTTATTTTCGAAGTTATAATTCTTAATTTTACTTTTATTTTTATTCCAATTTTACCAAGTACTTTTATTTTAAATTTATATCAAGGTAATGGACCAATATTTACTCAGGTAATTTTTAATTTGATTGTAATATGCTTAGTTTATATTGATGTTTGTGCAATTATTCGAATTAATATTTTAAGAAAAAAATATGATTCATATCGAATATATAAAAAGATTTTAAAAAAATCATTAAATGCGATGAATAATATTAATTATAATTGTGAAAAATTATATAAGTATATTTTAGATGGAGTAAATAAAAAGCAACCATTAGATGATCAAATTATCAAATATTCATTGAATAAGGATGACTTAAATTCAATTGCTTATCTATTTAAAATCACCAGCGGAGATATAACAGAAGACAGCTTGAGCGATCCATATAGTCTATCTGTCGTATTAGGATTTATAAGCATGGTTATTTTATGTGTTTTATTGGTAATTGGTTATATTATTTTTAGAGGGATGAAATAATATGGATTTTGAAATAAAAATTAAAAATAAAACCTTTTATTCATTAAAAGAGTTTGCAAAAAACATCTATTTATATCCAGATGAGTCATTTGCTCTAATAAAATCTCAAAAATTTATTAATTTTTTATACAATTACGATGAAAAAATGTATAATAAAATCGCTGAGTTATTAGGTGCGCCTTTTTCTCAAGATGAAGTTATTTTTAAGGTTCAATATATTTTAAATCCTTTGATGGAATTAAGATGCCATGGATACTTATTTAAAGATTTTAAATCGCTTGGTTCTAAAATATTATCGTATGGTCCTAAAATTGATATTTACTTAAAAGATTTCTTAAAATATAAACTTTTGTCTTACTATATGCATATAAATAAGTTTGATGAAAAGGAACCAATAATTTATCAACAAGTTTTAAACTTAGAGCAAGAATTTTTAACAAATGAAAATCGTGCTTATTTCAAACTTGGATTTTTACTAGAAGGTAGTAGATGTATTGTTTATAATGGCAAAAAATTTTCAACTATAAAAGAATTCTTTGACTTCATAGTGAATCCAGTTAATATATCTGATTTTGCCATTGATTTTATAAAAAGCCAATATACATTTGCTTGGTTAGAAATTTTAGACTACAAAAGCCAAATAGTTTTATTTGAGAATTTGGTTGAAAGTGTAGAGCAAAAGGAGAGATTAAATGACAATATTAGAGAAGTATAATCGTTATTTAGCTGAACCAACTCTTAGCGATCAGTTTCGTGAAGAATTGCTTAATATGACTGAAGAAGAAATAAATGATGCTTTTTATCGTGAGTTAGAATTTGGCACAGCGGGATTAAGAGGAATTTTAGGTCCAGGTAGTAATCGATTAAATATTTATGTTATCCGTAAGGCAACTGTCGGATTTTCCAGATACTTATTGAGCAAATACGGCTCAAGAGCTAAATCAAATGGGGTGGTTATTTCTCATGATAACCGTTTATATTCTCGTGAGTTTGCTGTTGAATGTGCTAGAACTTTATCAAGTTATGGTATAAAAGCATATTTATTTGATGCTCTTCGACCAACCCCAGAATTATCATATGCTGTTAGAAAATCTAAGGCTGTCGGGGGAATAATGATTACGGCTTCACACAATCCTAAAGAATATAATGGCTATAAAGTTTATGATAAGACAGGCTGTCAATTAATACCTTCTGAAATTGCAGGATTAGTGGATATAATTGAACATCTTGGCTTTGAATTAAATGTTAAAAGAGGAAAAGATCCTAATCCAGGACAAATTTTGATTCTTGATGAATCATATGATGAAACATATAGACGTCAAGTTCGACAAATACAAATAAATAAAAATCTAGACAAAAAAGATTTCAAAATTGTTTTTTCACCTCAACATGGTACGGCATATGAAAATGGAATGCATTTGTTTAAGCATTTGAAATATAATGTTATACCAGTTAAAGAACAATGTACACCTGATCCTTATTTTACTAATACTAAAACACCAAATCCAGAGAATGCTGAAGCTTATGATTTAGCGTTAATTTATGCTCGTGAAAATAATGCAGATTTAGTTTTATGTACTGATCCAGATGGAGATAGAATTGGTATTGCCTTTTTAAATTCAAATGGTGAGTATCAACTCTATAGCGGAAATGAAACAGGTGCGCTTCTTATATACTATATCCTTTCTCAAAAGAAAGAAAATGGTACATTAGAAGAAAATTCGGTAATCTTAGATTCGATTGTGACATCTTCATTAGGGGCGAGAATTGCTAATAGTTTCGGTGTTAGCAATGAAGAAACTCTTACTGGCTTTAAATATATCGGTTCAAGAATCCATTATTATTCTAAGACCAAAGAGAAAGTTTTTGTGTTTGGTTATGAAGAATCATATGGTTATTTAATTTCACCATTTGTGCGTGATAAAGATTCCTTACAAGCTTTAGTAATGATTTCAGAAATGACAAATTATTACCGTTTACAAGGAAAGCGCCTTGATCAAGTTATGGAAGAGATATATCAAAAATTTGGATATCATAGTGATAAATTATTCTCGATATATTTTAAAGGTAAATCTGGCGCTGAAATAATGAAAAAGATTATGTCGACACTTCATAAAGATGGTTTAAAAGAAGTGGCTGGACATAAGATAACGATGGTAGAAGATTATTTATATCTTTCGAGAATTAAAGGTGAGGAAGAAGAATTTATTGAGAACCTACCATCCACTAATGCAATTAAATATTATTTTGAAGATGGATCATGGCTAGCGATAAGACCTTCAGGAACTGAACCAAAATGTAAATTTTATTATGAAGCAGTTTCTAGAACATCACAAGATCATGCAAAAAGTAAAATTGAAGATATGCATGCAGATTTATTAAAACAATTAAATATTGATGAATAAAAAAATATACTTGCGAGAGTATATTTTTTTAATTGATTAACGAAGCATTTGATAGCCAAATTTCATTTCTAGGCTTTAATACGCCAGTTATCGAGATAGACTGCTCATTATTAAATGATGAAAATTTATTTTCAATAGCAGGAGCTTCACACCAATTGCTTCGATATAAAACTTTATAACCTTGATAGGTAAAAAATCTATTATTTGATTCATTTTGAAAGGATATATCACCATATTTTATGGAAAATTGGACTAATGAACCAGTTGAATCATTTTCGTTAAGCTCTTCATTTATTGAAAGGATGTCAATACTAACATCCTCTATTTCTTGATACATCACGAATTCTTCATCAGATAAATCCATTTTTGCTTGGGTAGAAGAGTTATCGCTTAAAGCGAGTATAGCGTATGATTTACCGATTTCTAAGGTTATTGTCTCAGGAATATTAATTAAATAATAACCATAAATATCGTCTTGCAAATAAGCATTATAATAATATGTGTTAGTATTATATTGTTCAATTGCAGTGATTTGTCCTTGAGCGTAAACGGACTCATATCTTTCCGCGGATACATAAATCTCATGACGTGAAACTGGAGTGCCATAATAATCTTCTTCACTTTGAGTTGATGAATCACTAATGAAACTTTCATTTTTTGAAGAAGTATCTTTATTACTAGTATTTATACTTTCTGAATAGATAATAGATGAGTTTGAACTTTCTAAAGAAGAAGTGATGCTTTCTGAATTAGTGATGGATGAAATATTACTTTCATCAACGGAAGATGAAATATAAGTCGATGAACTGCTATTTGAATTATTGTTACAGGATAATAATATAAAAGATAATGTTAATAATAAATATTTTTTATGCATATGTTACTCCTTGATAATTTTATTTAATTCACGGATAATTCCATCATGATCATTATCATATTCAGTTACAAATTGGACGTGAGATTTTAAATCATCTTCAGCATTTTTCATGGCAAAGCCATATTTGGCTTTTGATAGCATTTCTATATCATTTACCGCATCGCCAAAAGCGATAACATCATCATGTGTCATATTGTAGTAGTCAATGATGACATCTAAAGCATTACCTTTATTAATATGGTCATAAAAAATCTCTGAAATATCAAACCAATGACCTGACCAAAAACGTAATTTAATATTTGGATTAGATTCAACGATATTTTTGATTTTCTCGTTATCTTGAGGATTTTTGACTTTAATAAGCATGGTCATGGTATCTTCATTGAGATTTTTTTCAATTAAGCCGATATGCACACACATATTCTTTTTAGAAAAGAAACGATCTAAAGAATCATCGTCGTGCAATAGATAGATATCATCATTAGTTTCTAAGATGACATTATCTAATAAATCATAACCGATGTCATTGATAATTTTTAAAATAGTTTCCTTGGGAAATGAAAAATTATAAGAAGTTAAGTTAGAGTGCTTGTTTGGATAAATATAGGCTCCATTATAGCAGATGATCGGTGTTGATAAATTTAACTCATTATAAAAAGACATTATCCCCCGCAATGGTCTTCCAGAGGATATAACGATAATGTGACCTTCTTTATTTAATTTTTTTAAATATTCTTTGGTGTTTTCACTGATTTTTCCTTTTGAGTTTATCAGTGTGCCATCCATATCTAATGCGATTAAGTATTTTTTCATATTTTCTCCCATATAATTGTTATATGATATATCGAATTTTAATTTTTGTTATAGGAATTATTTTATTTTCTTTCGGATTAACGTTTATGATTATTTATTTATCATTATTCTCATTAGGATTTACTTTTATAGAATATCTTCAATATATGTTTACCTCATATACATTTTATTTAATTCCCATAGGACTTTTATTGATATGTTTAAGTTTATTTTTTGATTCAAAATGGAAAAGATTTATTCAACATCGTAAAGACCGACGACATCTTTAACTCTTTTTAGAGTCTTCTTAGCGATTAAGGAAGCCTGTTTAGCTCCTTCTTTTAAAACATCGTCGATAATTCCTGAAGCGATGATTTCTTCATATCTAGCTTTAAAAGGAGCTAATTCATCGACGACGCAATCGGCAACTGCCTTTTTAAAAGTTCCATAATTGCAGCCTTTAAATTCTTCTTCAACTTGATCTAGCGTAATATTTTTTAAACAAGCATAAATCATCATTAGATTAGATATGCCAGGCTTATTTTCTTTATCATAATGGACACTTGATTCCATATCTGTAACGGCTGACATGATTTTTTTCCTAATGGTTGGGATATCATCTTTTAAGAAAATATCACCTTTAGGGTCTGATTTTGACATTTTTTTACTTGGATCGGATAAGGACATGATTCTTGCTCCAATTTGAGGAATAACTGGTTCAGGAAGAGTTAAAACATCACCATATGTATGATTAAATCGTTCTACTAGATTTCTAGCTAGTTCAACATGTTGTTTTTGATCTTCTCCTACAGGGACTTTTTTAGAATCATATAAGATGATATCCGCGGCCATTAAAACAGGATAGGTAAATAGACCTAATCCGATTTTCTTTTCGTTTAACTTGGCTGATTTTTCTTTAAATTGAGTCATTCTTGACATTTCACCCATATAGGCGTAATTACCTAAAATTGTCGCTAATTCAGAGTGCTCATGAACAGAGGATTGTAAAAAGATAATCGATTTTTTAGGGTCTAGACCTGCCGCTAGATAAAATGCGGCAACATCTCGAGTATTATTTCTTAAGGTTTCTGGTTCAATTGGCAATGTTAATGCATGTAAATCTGCAATAAAGATGATAGGGTTATTATCTTGCTGATATTTAGGGAATGTTCTAAGTGCCCCAATATAGTTTCCTAATGTTAATTGACCGGTAGGTTTAATTCCTGATAAAATTCTTTCCATAATGTTTCCTTTCGTATAATTTATAAAAAAGATGGTTGATTAACCACCTTTTATTTGCTTATCGCTGCGATTGCTCGCGCTTGTTTTGAATGAGTGTTAAATTTGAAAGAATTAATTCCAGCTTCATTCAAAACCTTTTTAGCAAGAATCTCAGCACCTTTTATTGAATTACATTCTAATTCTAATTCATAATCGATAAACTCATTGTTATTGCCATAGGTATTTTCATCTAGACAAAGCAATCCTTCATCATATTCGAGTTCGATTCTATAGGTGGTTAAATTAGCTAATACTCTCAAATCGCGTACATTAAAGCCACAGATTTCAAGAAAGTTTTTAATATCGCCATTTGGGAATACAGCATTTTCTTCTAATTCGCTATATTCGCGCCAACTTAGAGTTTGATTTTTTTCTAATAATCCTTCGCTAAGTGGTGTTTTTAAAGTTAATATAAAGTCATTATCTGTCTCTCTTACTCTCAAGGCGATGTCACCTTCTTTTAAATCGCGATTAGGAGTGTCTATATAATGATTTATCTGTTTGATTTTTTTATATCTTTCAAGATGTAAATAGTTTATAACTGCCTTAAATTCTTCTTCAGAAAGTAAAACTTTTGCTTCAATTTCGATATTTGATTGCATTTAAATAAACTCCTTATTATTTTTATTATAATTATGATACAATATTTAAGTAAAGAATTCTATATTGGAGATTAGTAAATGCGATTTTTTATTTGTTCAAATGAAGATGAAGTATCTTATAGACTAAGTGCGTATTTAAAAGAAAAGCTTACTTCATCGAAGAAGTATGAATTTTGTGAGGAAAATCCTAATATTGTTATTTCTATCGGTGGCGATGGACGCTTTTTAAGAACAATAAGAAAATACATTAATCAACTTAATTCCGTTGCCTTTGTTGGTTTAGCTACTGGTAAACTCGGTTTTTTATGTGAATATAGGCATGATGAAGTCGATGATTTGATAAATTCAATGCTTACGAGCGCTCCCCATTATATAAGTCATCGAATGGTAGAAGTAAAAATGGGAAATTATCATGACTATTTTCTAAATGAAGTCCGAGTAGAAAGAGTATTTCATACTTTTATCTGCAATGTAAAAATTAATGATATCGCCCTTGAAAAATTCCGGGGTAATGGATTAAATTTTTCTTCATCTATCGGATCTACGGCGTATAATCGTTCCTTAGGAGGACCATTAATTAATTCTCGAATTCCAGTATTAATTATGGGAGAAGTAGCGTCCATTAATCATAATAGTTATCGCAATTTGAATTCTTTTTTAGTACTTCAAGATTATGATAAAGTGACATTAACAGGTGATTTTGAAGGTTGTATTATTGGAGGAGATAACGTTTTTAAAAAAATTGGTGCTTCTTTGAGAAATAAAGAAATTAATATCATGCTTAGTAGTAAAAGTGCGATATTTGCTGTTTATCGAAATTCAAATTACTATTGCAAATTAAAAAATAGTTTTATATTAGATTAATAAGGAGAAGAATATGTATTTCATGTTAATTTTATTAGAGGGAATTCAATGGCTTTATTTTGTGGCTTTACCGATTATTGGAGCAATGTTGTTGATTGTGGCCCTAGTATTAGTTATAAGAAGCATTAAAAAAAATAAATTTCTTAAACAAAGAGAAACGTCTAATGTCGAATTAATTAACTACTTAGGAGGAAGAGATAATATTATTTCTTCTAAAGCCGCTGGTTCTAGATTGGCTTTAGTATTAAAAGATTACTCATTAATTGATGATGAGCAAATTAAAAGATTAGGTGTGGAGCGCATAATAAAAATGTCTAATAAAGTGACTCTACTTATCGGAGAAGAAGACGCTAAAAAGATTGATAAAATCATCTCTAATCAATAATAGTGATTGTATGGGTTCATATAAGGATATGGATAGGTATAATTTCCATATTGATAGGGAACAGTATAAGGATGTTGTGATGGGTAATATGCTGGATAAGCATATTGCTTTTCATTTTTATTATTAATAAAATATGGAGCGGCTAATCCGCCTATTAAAAGCCCTCCAACAAAAGGAACAAGAAATCCTCCAAAACGTTGATTGGAGTGGCTATTTTCAGGGCAATAATAACAATTTTTCATATAAAAAAACCTCCATAATATAATATGGAGATTATTTTTGATTAATCATTTATAATGCCTAATTTTATTAAATCTGCTTTTAATTCTTTAATTGGTAGTCCAATGACATTTTCTTTTTCACCATCGATGCTATCAATTATTGGAAAACGATCATTATCTTGAATGCCATATGCACCAGCTTTATCAAGCGGAGAACCATCTTCGATATATGAGAGAATTAATTCATCGGATAATTTATTCATTTTTACTTTAGTTACTACATGATTCTTTAAAATATAGTCCCTATTAAAGATGCAATAATAGGTAATAACTTGATGGGTTAATCCAGAAAGTTTTTTTAAAATTTGATAGGCGTCTTTTTTGTCTTTAGGCTTATTGATTATTTCACCCTTAAATAAGATAAATGTGTCAGATGCGATAATTATATCATCAGGATAAAGCTCGTGAATCTTTTTTCCTTTTTCAAAAGCAACATCTTCAATTGGATATTCTTTTTCATTAATATCAGCCGGAATAATTTTAAAATCTTCAACGATTTGTCGAAGTAGTTCGATTCGACGGGGTGATTTTGATGCTAGGATAATCATGAGCCAATCTTATTCATCACTAGAGGGATAATCATTGGATTACGATGAGTTCGAGTATAAATATATTGAGATATTGTCGCTCTTACGGTGTTTTTAATTTCTCCAAAAGTAACTTTTGAAGCCAGTATTTCTAATAATGCCTCTTGTAAAATCTCAGAAGCTTTATTATATATCAATTCTGTTTTTTCAGAATCAGCTAAAAAGCCTGATGATAATAATTGAGGTTTCATTAAAAGCGTATTAGTTTTAGAATCGATAGCCACTAAAACGGAAATCATTCCATCTTCTGATAATAATTTTCGATCTTTGATAACTGCGGTAGATAAACCTGAAATGTCTTTCCCATCAATATAAATATCTTCTGTTTGAATTCTTCTTCCTGGAGTAATATTGTGATGGAATAAGGTTAAAGTATCACCATTTCCTAAAACGAAAGTGTTATCTTTGGCAATTCCGACTTGTTCTGCTAATTGAGCATGAATTTTAAGCATGCGATATTCACCATGTGCAGGCATAAAATACTTTGGCTTTATCAATTTTAATATCAATCTCAACTCTTGTTTACAAGGGTGACCAGAAGCGTGAAGATTTAATAAAACTGAATTTGTTAAAACATTAGCACCTTGGCGAGTTAATTGATTCACTACGCGATTAATTGAGGCTGTATTACCTGGAATAGGTGAAGACGAGAAAACAATAGTGTCACCTGGTTGAATTTTTAATGAAGGGTGCTCATTATTAGCTATTCGACTTAATGCAGCCATCGGTTCACCTTGTGAGCCAGTACATAATACGCATATTTCACTTGGTTTAATGGTTTTAATATTATCTGCAGTTAAAATTGCATTATCAGGAATATGAATATATCCATATTTTCGAGCCATAGAGATGATTGATTCCATAGAGCGCCCAATTATCATGATTTTTCTTCTATGATTAACGGCTGCCTCTACGATTTGTTGTATACGAGAAACATTTGATGAGAAGGTTGAAATAATTAATCTTCCTGGAGCCTTTACGAATACTTCATTAATAGAATTTATGACTGATTTTTCACTAGGAGTATAACCTTCTTTTTCCGCGTTTGTTGAATCTGATAATAAAAGATCAACTCCTTCATCACCAATTTTAGCAATTCGACTTAAGGAAATATCCTTATCAACTGGAGTTAAGTCAACTTTAAAGTCTCCAGTGGTGACAATTCTTCCTTGAGGAGTGTCGATACAAATACCATATGAATCTGGTATTGAGTGAGTCATATGGAAAAAAGTCACATTAAAAGTAGAAGCAATATCAATTTGAGAAGATTCATCTACTTCAATGATAGTTACTTTCTCTTTAATATTATTTTCTTCTAATTTGTGTTTAATAAGAGCGGCAGCTAATTTAGGAGCGTATATGACAGGAATATGAACAGTTTGAATTAAGAATGGAATTCCACCAATATGATCTTCATGACCATGAGTAATAAATAACGCTTTTATCTTCCATCGGTTCTCTTTTAAATGATTATAATTAGGTATAACATAATTGATACCCAAAACATCTTCTTCAGGAAACATTACTCCCGCATCAATGATGATTAAATTATTATCATCTTCAATACAATAAGTATTTTTTCCAACTTCACCTAAACCACCGAGTGCATAAATTTGAACAGGAGAGTTTATCATGGGAAAATTTGACATGTTTAATGACCTCTTTCTTTTAATTATTATTCTTTGCTTTTTATTAAGAAAATTATAAAATACCTTAAAATAAAAGTAAAGATGAATTATCTATATTAATATTGAATTTTCGATTTGTTGGAGTGGATTTTCTTTATTGATTCTATCATAATAAACCACACCATTTAAATGATCTAATTCATGTTGAAGAACGATAGCGTCATATCCTTTCGCAGTAATTGTGATATTTTTGTCTTTAACAACATCATATGCAGTTAAGGTTATTTTATAATAGCGATATACTAATCCTTCATGATCTTTATTAACTGAAAGGCAGCCCTCTCCTCCGCTTAAGGCGCATAATTTGACACTAGACGAGATGATTTTAGGATTAACTAGACCATATTCAACTACGTTATCATCACTATCAATATAATAAATAGCGTAAAAACGTTTGTTTATTCCAATTTGAGGTGCAGCTAAACCAACTCCAGAACGAATATTATGCTTTTTAGAAAATTCTTCATCTTGGGAGCATTTTAGATAATTAATCATTTCTTTCAAGGTGTTTTTGATTTCATCAGAGATAGGCATTTCTACTGGTTCACAAATAGTGTGAAGTATCTTTTGCTTATCGTCAAAAATTTTAAATATTTTGCAAGTCTTCATACAAAAATATTTTAGCATTAAAGTAATTTTATTCAAGTAATAAAAAACGGAAAGTTAAGTTTTTACTTTCCGCTGACAAAATCATTAATACATTTGATTATTATTTAGACAATTGTTAGTCCCAAATCCGATGATTACTAATAAGATAAATAGAACAAGGATAAATGCAAAGACTCCTCCTAAGCCACTTCCGCTATTACCGCAAGGGCAAGCGTAGCCACAACCTCCTTGAGGATAACCATAATTATACATAATCCACCTCCTGAACACTTTATAATATGAATAAAATAAATTGAGGTGACAAATCGCTTTATTTTTAAAAACGGGCGAATTAATATAAAAATATGGAAAACTTAACTTACTTAAATAAAGATGAAATTAAAACTTATTTAAAAAATAAAATTGAAGTTGAAGTTTATTCAACTCTTGATTCAACATCGACATATGCTAGACAAATTTCAAGTGAAAAAGATAATGATTTTTTAATTGCTTGTGAAAGCCAATCATGTGGTCGCGGAAGAAGACATAAATCATTTATTTCAAAAAAAGGAAGTATTTATTTTACGATAGGGCTAAAATACAATAAAAATATAGATATTGATTATATAACTATAATATCTTGTATAGCATGTGTTAATGTTTTGGAAGAATTAAATATTGATTTAAAAATTAAATGGGTTAATGATTTATTTTATAAAAATAAGAAGTGTGGAGGTATATTATCAGAGTTAATTCGTGATGAAAATAATAATCCTCAATGTCTTTTAATAGGGATAGGAATAAATTTAATGGAAGTAGCACTCGATGATTCTATTGAGCAAATAGCATGTGCTTTACCATTAAATAAAGATAAAGCTAATTATATAATTGGTAACATAGTTGATCAAATTTATAAATTGTTATCCTCTCCAATAAGGGTAATTATGGATAAATATCGAAGTCGATCATTATTATTAAATCAAAAGATTGATTTTATGATTGACGATAAACCTTATAAAGGAATAGTAAGAGATATTTCGGATAAAGGATATCTTGTTATCGAAAGTGAAGATGGAATCAAAATTTTAAAAAGTGGAGAAGTGAGTATTTCTAGTAAATATATCAGTCAAAAATTGCAAGGAAAATAAAGAGATAGATGTTTCTTTCTAATATTTTTTGCATATTATTAATTGGTGATGATAATTGATGACATTTGATGAATTTAAAAAATTCATAAAAGATAAACCATTTTTAAAAGAAAAAGTAAAAAATGGATCAACCACCTGGCAAGAGTTATATGAACATTATGATTTATATGGACCAGATGATGAATTATTTAAAGATGACAAAAAAGAGGAAGAAGTAGAACATCAAGAAGAAGAAAAAGAAGATACAAAAAATAAAGATGATACGATGGGATCATTTTTTAATATGCTATCAGGAATTGATGTCGATAAAATATCAGATGGTTTAAATGGAATGAAAAAGATTTTGAATATCTTATCTGAAATTACAGTTGGGGATGAAGTGAACACCTTTTCCGCTAGAAGAAATCAAAAACCTTACAAGCGAGATGATGATTAATGCGTAGTGAAATCCTTATTCAATTGCAAAAGGATTATGATTATTTTATTTTCTTAAGAGAAAATCCGACATGGCATAAAATTTTAACAAGAGATCCTAGTAAGTATCGTGATTTTTTAGATGAATATAAAATTAAAAGAAGAAAAAGATTTGTTGATAAAGTTGATGATTTATCAATGATGATTACTTTAGCTAAGGAATTAATTTAAACTGATTTTTTAAAAGGTAAAATCTTCTTTAATTTAAGACAAAATCATAAAAATATATTAAAATATTTAATAATATCACATGAATGTTTTATTACAAAAGGAGAGTTATTATTTATCTTTATGAATAAATATCAATTTTTATTAGATTTCATCCCATATTTTGAAAATATTACTTCAAATAATATTCGTCTTGACGATGAACAATTGTTTCTAGATGATCAATTTGAAGATTTTATCGCTAATTTTGAATTGATCGATATTCCTGTTTTTTATAAATATAATAATAACTTAAATTCTAATTTAGATATATTATCACATATATTTAGTTTATTACATCAACTTTATCATAAAGATGTTTTCAACATGATAGTTGAGGATAAAATAATATTTAAATTACTCACAAAGTTATCTTTAAATGATGATAATGATAATATAAAAATTAATGAAATTAAGCAATTAAACCAGATAAAAATGTTCTCTTTAAAAACCGGTAGCGTTTTATTTAATCGATATAAAGAATATGAAGTGTTTTTATCTCAATCGATGATTATCTTAACCGAAGAAGGGAAAAGCAAGAAGATAATCTTAAGTCAAAAAACTTTAACAATAATCAATGAGTTATTATTAAAGTCTAAGTTCTCTTATTGGAAAAATTATTATAATAATCGCCTAATTAAAGATGGTCATCAATGGGAAATCATCGTTAATGATGATGAAAATTTTTATGAATTTAATGGAAGCAATTCGTATCCGTATTTTTATAAATACATTAGAAAAATAGTATCGCTTATTGATTCTTTTTAGAAGTCATCGCTAGATAATGCTCTTTGATTTTTTGAAACGATTCTTCTGATAAATCGTGTTCTATTTTGCAAGCGTCTATTAATGCAGTTTTTTCATCTATTCCTAGAGCTTTTAAAGATTCTGAAAGTATTACATGGCGTTCATAGACTTCAGAGGCTTTTTGTAGTCCAATCTCAGTTAAGTAGATGTAGCCATTTTTATCGATGGTAATAAAATTGTTTTCCTTTAATTTTTTTATGGCTATCGACACACTTGGTTTAGAAAAAAGCATATCATTAGCGATATCTATAGAACGAACTTTCCCTAATTTATTGCTTAACATAAGAATTCTTTCTAAATAGTCTTCAGATGATTCTTTTTTCTTTTGATCAATCATTTTTATTTCCTCTTGGTATCAATTATAATATAAATTCTTTTTTTTATCAAATTTTGTGATAATTAAATCTATTCAATAATGATTTTGGTGTAAATTTTATTATTTGATGATAAAATAAATAAGCAAAGTTATGAAATTAGATGATTTAAGATTCAAAATGATAGACATGATTAAGAACATGCCTGAACGCAAAGAACTAATTATTAAAGAAAAAGCGATGATGAATGACGGACAAGCCTTAAAGTTAATCGCTAATTTTCAAACATCCCTTGATGATTATAATTTTTCTTTAAAAACATTTGGAGAGAATAATCAACTAACAAAGAATAATCAAAAAAAATTATTTGAGGCAAAATTAGAAATGGATAATTATCCAGCAATATATCAATATAATCAGTGTTTAAATAAATGTAATGAACCACTTCATTATCTAGAAAATAATTTATTTAAGTTATTTTCTAATAGGAGGAACTTTAAATGCTGAGAATTGTGGGAGGAAAGTATCGTCATTTACTTATTTCCGCTCCAGAGATTTCTTCGACAAGACCAACGACAGATAAAGTAAGAGAGGCTTTAATGTCGGCTTTGGGAATGAGCTTAAAAGATGCGGTGGTGCTTGATTTATTTGCCGGTTCAGGAGCTTTGGGCTTAGAAGCTTTATCAAGAGGAAGCAAAAAAGCCTATTTTTGCGATAATAATATGCTAGCGTATAAAACGATAAAAAATAACATTGAAAAATTAAGAATAGATGAAGAGGTTGAAGTTATTTTTGGTGATTATTTATCCGCATTAAAAAAAATAAAAGATAAAGGTGAAAAAATCGATATTGTTTTTCTTGATCCACCATATGCTAAAGAGGAAGTATATGATAAAGTGACAGATTATTTGTTAGAATGTGATATGCTTTCAGAGAAGGCAATAATTGTAAAGGAATGGAATAAAGTTAATAATATAGATGAAAGATTTACGAGTCATAAATCTTATAAATATGGCAAAGTAAATATATTAATAGAAAGAAGGTAATTATGAGAAGTGCTATTTATCCAGGAAGTTTTGATCCAATTACCAATGGTCATTTAGATATTATATCTCGCGCTTGTAAATTATTTGATAAAGTATATGTTTGTGTAGCTCAAAATTCTGCCAAAAAAACATTTTTTAATAATGAGCAACGCTTCTATATGACGAAAAAGGCATGTGAAGAATTTGACAACGTTGAAGTTATTCAAACTGATAAATTAATTGTTAATTTAGCTAAAGAATTAGGGGCAATAGCTATTGTAAGGGGGCTACGGGCTGTTACAGATTTTGAATATGAATTTCAATTGGCCGCAGGTAATGAATTTATCGATAAAGATATTGAAATGGTTTTTTTGATGGCCTCTTCTGGCAAAGGTTTCATTTCTTCATCTTCGATAAAAGAATTTGCTACATATAATGTTGATATTTCTTCTCTTGTTCCAAATTGTGTCGCAGAGGAATTTAAGAAAAAACTAAAGTAAGAAAATATATGCGATAAAAATACTAAATATCGCTATTATAATTCGGCGCTTGTAGTAATCTAAAATTTTGAAATCACTGTTAAGCATTAAACATTGAAAAGCAATTGATAGTGAAGGACATAATACTACAAACAAAATAAAGCATAAATTGTAATTAGTAGGATTATTTATTAATTTATATAATGGATAAGAAAATTCGATAAAGCTACTAATATATAAACTTGCACTATCAAGAATTTTTTGTATAAAAAATAAAGGAATAGAAAATATTATGACATTGCTAGTAATTAAAGCGATGTTTTTTATTGACTTTAGGCATGATTTATTTAAAGTTTTATAAGTATTAATTTGTTGATTTGGAATATTAATGGTATTTATTTTTATACCATGGATAAAAAGTGAGAAGATGTTGATAAATAAATATATTAAAATGATAATGAGTAATTTATGGTTACTAAGTTTATTTAAGATTAAAATTCCTGATAAAAACGGAAAAGAAACACATCCTAAACTATAAATTAGATTATAATAACCATCGGCTGTTATTATTTTTTTATCATATTGATCTTTAGCAATCAGCATCATTGAGGGCATCCCTAAGATAAAACTAAATATTATTAGAATAAGAAGATATAATTTTTTACTAATTTTATTTTTGTTCAGGAACATATATAAAATATCTAATCCCTTAAAATCAATAAATATATTAATTAATAACAAGGCAGGAAATAAAGATGGAGTGAAGCCAAAAATTAAGGCATTAAAAATTTCTTTGTTAAAAACAATTAGCGATTGATAAGATATAAAAAATATAATAATTGCTAATATATAAAGAAAATATTTTATCTTCATATTATTATCTATGTTAAAAGAAAATAATATAGGCTAATTAACTATGCTTTTAATTTAATTTTACATAAATTATAGTGAAAGTGAGGGATATTTTTATGTATAATTGCCCAATGGGAGGGTCTAGTTCTTGCTCATCGTGTCCTTGCAAATATGATCCAATTGTCATGCCAGTTAGAGAATATGTTTGTAATCGTTACTTCTATGTCGAGCAACCAGTAATTTGTCCAATTAATCGTAAAGTGGTAAATCATTATTGCCCACGTCCAGTATACTACTCAACATACACCACAAGTGAAGAAGTAGTATGTGAAGGACAAAACATGCAAGGTAATAAGATGCTATAAAAAAAGGAGCTTTAATAACAATTATGTTATTTAAAGCTCCTCATTTTTTGTTTTATATATTATAGTTCGAAATTTTTCCAGTCTTCTTCGACATCGCCTTTAGCAAAATTTTCTAAATCATCTGCTGTTTTGCTTGTTGATAAATCAATTTTTACACCTTGTAATACACCATTATCATAGCGTGCGAGCATTGGAGTAGGAATTCCCGATTCAATTTCTAATTCGCTGTGACTGCTGCTTTTTAAACATTCATAACCATTCTCATATACTGGAGCATATTCAGCTAAGAATAAATCAGTAAATGAATCGATAATTTGATCTTGTTCTGTGTTATTTGGTATGTCATCGATATTTGTTGTAGTGTCGCCATCACAATCGATTGTATACCAAACAATTGAAGTATTTGCTGATTGGAAGTTTTTAATTGTCTTTTCAACTGATTTACAAGTGCTACTTGAATCGCTATAGAAGAAAAGAATTACTGTACCAGTAGCTTTTTCAGCATTTTCTTTTGCTGTTTTCATCGCGGTTTTATGTTCTTTATAAAAAACGAATGATTCATCAGGATTAAATAATCCACCAATCCAATTTGTTACAGGCTTAATGCAAAGGATAACTCCAAAAATTACACCGACGATTAATAAAGGTTGAATCCAAGCGGTATTCTTAACCCAGTTAATTAATCCAAAAAATCCTTTTTTTATTCCTTTACCAAGTTTTATAAAAAAGTTTTCTACTTTATTGTTGTTATTTTCCATGCTTCCTCCTTAAAACCAAAGTTGTCTACTAGATATAGCCTCATAATAATAGCATTATTATTTAACCATTTCAAGAAAGATTATAGTTTATCTTTTTTCCTTTGTCATTATTTATTTATAAATAAAAAGAATTTTTCTTGTTTTCAATAAATTTAATTAGTTTAATAATGTTATTGTAGAATTTAAAGTCGATTTGTGATTAGAATAATAGAGGAGATTTATGAAAAATGAAATTTTTTGAGAAATTGAAGAATAAGAAAGACGATTTTTTACTAGATCACCCTATTCTTAAACTAATTTATCAATATTCGTACACATTAATAGGAACTGCCATCGCGGCATTTTGTATCGCGTATACATTTAGAGCTTTTGTTTCACCACCAACGAATCAAGGATTTAAATTGGTTGCCGGTGGAGTATCTGGATTTGGTCAAGTTCTTATTTTATCATTAGAGAAAATAGGAATCGAAGGGGTAAGTGAGCATGAGCCGCTTTTACAATCAATAATATTGATTTTAGTGAATATACCTTTATTTCTTTTAGCGTTTTTTAAGATAGGAAAAAGATTTGCAATTCTTAGTGCAATCAATGTCGTTTTAAACTCAATATTTATTTCGATTATACCTGATTCTTGGACAAATATTTTTAGTATTCAAAATGATTTAATCGCTAGAGCAATATTTGCTGGAGTTTTAAATGGTTTAGGCATTTCTATCGCCGTTCAACTTAATCATTCAACGGGTGGCACTGATGTAATATCCATGTATTTTTCATTGAAAAAAGGAATTGCAATTGGAAAATATGTGTTGTTAATTAATGGTTCAATAGTTATAGCTTTCACTTTATTAAGCAGTATTGCAACCTCTAATTCACCATCTATTGATGGTGCAGCGACAATGGCATTATATACCTTGGTATTTTTCTTTACTAGCTCGGTAGTTATTGATAGATTATCTACTAGAGATAAAAAAGTTCAGCTACAAATAGTGACTTCAGAACCACGATTATCAAAAGTTTTAATTCAAAATTTTCCACATGGATGTACAGTGTTAGATGGTAAAGGAGCGTTTTTAGATCAAGAGAAAAAGGTTATATTGACAGTGATTTCATCTTTTGAATTAAAAAGAGCTACACATATAATTTATAAAATTGATCCTAACGCCTTTATAACTGTTAATTATGCATATAAAGTATTTGGTAAATTTTTCATAAAACCATTGAAATAAAGGAGAAGTAAGATGTATACATTAGAAGATTTAGCAAATTTAATATTTCCTGATATAAAGCAGACAATTTCCGATTTGGAAATTAGATATCCAGAAAGAAACCTTCCTCAAGGAGCTAAAGTTACTCGTTTTGCTCCAAGCCCAACTGGCTTTTTACATACAGGTTCATTATTTACAGCGTTGGTGGCTCAAAAAGTTGCAACTCAATCAAATGGAATATTCTACACTAGATTAGAAGATACTGATACTAAAAGAGAGGTTGAAGGTTCAGGAAAAGAATTGTTGGACCAACTAGCTATATTTAATGTTATTCCTAATGAAGGATATCTAGGAGATGAAGAAAAAGGGAAATATGGTCCATATCAACAATCTAAAAGAGCAAATATTTATAAAATCGTTATTAAAGAATTAATAAAAAAAGGAAGAGCTTATCCATGTTTTTGTACGCATGAAGATTTAGACGCTCTTCGTAAAGAACAAGAAGCCAATAAAGTCATTCCAGGTTATTATGGTGAATATGCAAAATGCAGAAAAATACCTTTAGAAGAACAAATAAAAATGATAAAAGATGGAAAACCATTTGTAATTCGTTTCAAATCGCATGGTAATCATAATAATAAAGTTGAAGTTGATGATTTGGTTAGAGGTCATTTACTTTTAACTGAAAATGATCAAGACATTGTAATTTATAAATCAGATGGTTTACCAACATATCATTTTGCTCATTTGGTTGATGATCATTTTATGCACACTAATATCGTTACTAGGGGTGAGGAATGGTTACCATCTTTACCTATTCATTTAGAGTTATTTAATACGATGAATTGGCAAGCTCCTCAATATGCACATCTGCCAGTTATCATGAAATTAGATAATGGCAATAAACGTAAACTTTCAAAAAGAAAAGATGATGAAGCGGCTATTAGTTTCTTCTTAAAAGATGGTTATCCAGTTGAAGCTATAAAAGAATACTTATACACTATTGCCAATTCTAATTTTGAAGAATGGCACGCGAGCAATAAAGATTTAACTCAAGAAGATTTTAAGTTTACTTTTGAAAAAATGTCTCTTGATGGTGCTTTATTCGATTTAGAAAAATTAAAAAATATTTCTAAAGAAATAATTGCTAAATATACGGGAGAAAAAATGCTTCAAGAAATGCTCAAATATACAAAAGTATATGATGAAAATTTCTATGATATCATTAATAAAAATCATGATTACTTTATTCAAATTATGAATATTGAAAAAGATAAAGAAAACCCACGTAAGGATTATGAAAAATATTCAGATGTATTTGAAAAAGTTAAATTTTTCTATGAACCTTACTATTCAGAATTAATGGAAAAAGAAGCGTTACCTTTTAATCCAAACATTGATAAAAAGATAATTATTGCCATTTTAAATGAATTTGCTCAAACTTTAAATTATGATTGTTCTGAACAAGAATGGTTTAGTAATTTAAAACTTCTCGCAGGAAAGTATTCATTTGCAGAAAATGCTAAAGCATATAAAAAGAATCACGATTTATATTTGGGTCATGTTGGTGATGTAGCTGAGATGATTAGAATTGCTTTGACATCATCTAAGCAATCCCCTAATATCTATTATGTTTTAAGAATCTTGAAAAAAGATGAAGTTTTAAAAAGAATATCAAAAGCAATTGATTTATTAAAATAAATGTGTTGTAATATTAAAGCAACACTTTTGGTCCTTTGGTGGAACTGGTTAACACGTCTCCCTCTCAAGGAGAAGAGTAGGAGTTCGAGTCTCCTAAGGATCACCATACTACAAAAATAAGCCTAGAAATAGGCTTTTTTTATTATTTAAACTTTTGCTTGGCTATAATTTATTGTTTTATTTATATAAGTCAAAAAATAACACCCATTAAATAAAAAACTCGAAGAAGTAAATCTTAATATAGGAAAAATTTAAAAAAGAAGTCGAATTGGGATAATTTATTGTTTAAAAACTTATAGATGAATACAAAACAAGAGTCAAAACAACAAAAAGTTCAAAATTGCCATGCTAAAAAATTAGAAGTGCAAAAGTGAAAAAATAATGGTACTAATTTGATAATTCAAAGTTTTAAGCTTTATTGTGTTAAGGTCTAAAATATTTAACAAATTGAAATTTTCGGCAATGAGTAATATAATTTAATCAAATGATAAGATATATGCTATGGCTGAAAGAATTTTCGAACGTAAAATCTATCAAATTTAGGAGGTGCCACATATGTTTTTTATAAAAGCTGTTGTAACTAAATTGTTAGATGATTCAGTATACCCAGAAATTGTATTATGCGAATTTATTGATTATTTTGGAAAAAAACAGGTGTTCATAGAAAAGTGGCCAGTGGTTTCTAATGAAAAATTCACAAAGCATTTCCCTTTAAAATGTTATATCGGATGTAAAATTATAAAAGAAAATATGAATTCTTATTTAGTTAGCACATTAGAACCTTATGATATAGAATCAGAGGATGGCTTATTTGAATTTGAAATAAGTAAGGAAATGTTATACGAAGAAAGACGATAGTTTATTAAGAGAAAAATAGATAAAAAAATTATAATTTGTTTTATACTGGTCAATAGAAAGTAGACAAATTATTTATTAAGGATTAAATTTAACCATATATTTATAGCAAAAAAAGTCGAGATTTTTTGTCTCTTGATTTTGCTATAATTTAAACGCGAGGTAAGGAAAGAATGAAGGAACAAATTGAAGCAGTACAACGTATGCAAGATTATATTACGGCACATTTATCAGAAGAAATAACACTTACCAATCTTGCAAAAGCAGCGATGTTTTCTCCATGGTATGCAAGACGAATATTTATAGCGTATACAGGTTTTTCACCATCTGATTACATTAGAAGGTTACGTTTACGACATTCTGCATTGCGCTTACGTGATGATAATGTTACTGTAACTGATGTTGCGTTTGATTTTGGATTTAACAGTGTGGATGGCTATACTCGTGCTTTTGCACGCGAGTTTGGGTGTAATCCTAAGCAATATGCTTTGAATCCTGTTCCGCTTTCGTTATTTAATCCCTATGGCGTAAAATATAATCATATAGAAAGGAATAAAACGATAATGGAAATAAAAAACATATTTATACAATTAATTACAAAACCCGCAAGAAAGGTCATAATTAAGCGAGGAATAAAAGCTGATAATTATTGGGACTATTGTAACGAAGTCGGGTGTGACGTATGGGGAATATTGACTAGTATCAAATCAATAAGCGGTGAACCTGTATGCTTATGGCTGTCGCAAAATTATATTTTGCCTAATACAAGCGAATATGTGCAGGGTGTTGAAGTGCCGTGCGACTATGATGGTAAAATTCCTGAAGGCTTTGATATAATAACTTTGCAAGAAAGCAAATATCTTATGTTTCAAGGTGAACCATTTGAAGAAGAAAACTTTAATACAGCAATAGATGAAGTGGAATCCGCGATAAAAAAATACGATCCTACCATACTTGGTTATAAATGGGATAAAGAAAATCCCCGTATCCAATTAGAGCCGATTGGTAAGCGTGGATATATTGAACTTTTACCTATAAAATAATTTTCATCATATTAATATTAATTGCTTAACTATAAAAAAATATATATTAAAAAAATACAAAATTCTGCTGACCATAAATGGCTTATTGCGATATTTTTCGAGCATAAGTTAGTATGTAATCCTTATATTCGTAGATAAGTAATTTATTAAAAGTAAAAAATAGGTTAATAAAAGTAGAAAAGAAGAATTAAGCTCGTGCTAAACTAGAGCCTTTCAGAGTCTTACTTCCTATAAATAATAAAGTTTTTTATTTATAAAATTATTATCTTTTCTTATGCATTGTCAATTTATTATTAATAATATAAATTTTTTAAATATTATATGTAATTTTCATCGATAATCTTTATTTTTTTCTAAGCGATAATGATGAGGAGTAATTCCAATTTTTCTTTTAAATAATCGAATTAGATTTTGTGAGTTACCTAATCCGACTTGTAAAGCAACTTCAGATATAGATTTAGTTGAAATAAGAAGTTCGCGTTGAGCCATTTGTAATCGGACATTAGAAATGTATTCGCCAATAGTAAAATTGGTGAATTTTGAAAATGAAGTCTCTAAATAATTCGGGGATATAGAAACATTTTCTGCAAGTTCACTTAGAGATATTTTTCGTTGATAGTTTTGAATGATATATTTAATTGTCTGTTGAATATATTCTGGTTCATTTTTAAAATTATGAACATTTTCTTCGACAAATCGTTTTATTTTTATCATCATTTGATAAATTTCATTTTGAAACATTCCTTGAAAATAAGTCTTATTTAAATTGGCATTTAGTATCTCCATAATTAATGAATGTATATTTAATGAGTCGATAGGTACATTGATTACAGGTCCAACTAAAGTATTTATATACGAACAAAAAGAAACTATTCCAGGTGAGTATATGTGTAAGAAAACAATTTCAAATGGCTGATCTTTTTTAGGGTACATTATATGCTTATTCATGCAATTAATCATGATTAATGAGCCTTTTTCAAGAGAGTAATACTTGCCTTCATAATAAAAATTACCACATCCATTTATAACATAAGTGAACATGATTGAATCCCATTCACTACGTTCTAAATAATATTTTTGACCTATTTGCTCATAGCCTATAGTTTGTACAATGTAAGTTATTCCACATAGATCTCGCGGTGGTGAACGGGTGATAACTTTAGAGTTTTCTTTGTTGGTATCAAGATTCAATATAATTTTCATAATCGTAAGATTTGCACATTTTTCCTTAATCTATGCCATTGAATTGGTATATACATAAAGATAAAATAAAAATTAAAGGAGTTCAATAATGTTATGAAAAACAAGAATATTTTGCGTAATCTTTTAGTTTTGTCTTTGCTATTTGTCGTTTCATGTAATAGCAATAATACTAGTAGTATAATTTCATCATCTTCAAAGGATAGTTACTCTAGTAGTAGCGAGATAATATCTAGTAGTATATATTCTAGTGAATCTGAAAGTTCAAGTGTTTCAAGTTCATCAGAAGTTATATCTATATCTTCAGAGAACTCATCTACTTCAAGCTCTTATCAAGAAAGCTCATCTAGCGCTTCATCATCTACATCAAGTTCTTATCAAGAAAGTTCATCATCTATATCAAGCATAGTTGAGATTAATAAAGAAGAATTAATTCAAGGATATCGTCTTCATATTTCTGACCCGAAATTAAATAATAAAGGAACAGATGCTGATGATATTTATCTGAAAGCTGATATTAATGATAATGGTATATTAATATCGATGGTAGGCTTTGGTACATTAACCGATAGTGAATATGTTAAAATAATCATTCACACTTCAGAGAACAATTATTCTGGATGGAATATTCAAAGCGATGATGTTACCTTTTTAGTGAGCAAGTCAAAGGCATGTTATAAAACCAATTTGACTAAATTTTGGGATTATGTTAATTTCACATCAAATGATGTTAAATGTATAAATACACCAGAGTATATTGATCATGAACAATATTTTACTTTATCATTTTTAATTGACTATACTGAAGTTCCTAATTATGATAAATACAAAAAAGTATCAATGTTTGCGATGGAATTTTCCAATGGACAAATATATGATGGTATAGATTATAATAATGGGATGTTAATCGATGGAGTTAGTCACGGTGATCCAGCTGCGCAATCATCGTATTTTGTAATTCAAGACAAATCGCTCCCAGATGATCAACAAGAATTAGTCGCGAATTATAATTATCAATTTTCTATCGATAGTGATAATATTTTCGCTAAATTTACTCGAAAAACATCTTCATTAGTTTTAGATATGCTCTCATTTTCAAAATTAGATGATACTGATTTTATTCGTTTTATCGTTCATACTTCTTCTTATAATCATACTTCATGGGGATTAGATGAAACAGATGTCAGTTTTATAATTTATAAAGATATTTGCTATTATCAAAGCAATGTAAATAGTTTTTGGGCAAATGAAAATAATCAATTCCATGGAAGTGATACAACTTTATATAATCCAAATTATGATGAAACTGACACTTATTGGACTTTATCAATTGAATTTGAATATAGCGAATTTTCTTTAACTAAAAATATTTTGCAAGATACACCATTAAAAGGTATTTTAATTGAATTTAATCCATCGATTGCTAACAATGGATTTAAACAAGATAATCAAATTCTTGGTGACATTGCTAATCAAGAAAACTATTTCACATTTTAGGAGGACCTTATGAAAAAATTAAGTAAATTATTAGTTTTATCAATCTTAAGCTTAACAGCTTTTTCAATAAAACCAGTTATTGTTAAAGCTGAAGGTTCAATTCAAGATGAAATAAATAGTATTGTTAACGAAACAACTTATGTTTTAAGTCAAGATGAAACTGAAGTTGAAATATCTGAAGATAAAAATATCACTATTGATTTAAATGGTTTCCATCTTACTAAAGTAATTAATAGAGGAACCTTAACTTTAATAGATAGTAAGAAAACTGGTGGCATCAATTTATCTTCTGATGTTGCTGAAACGGCTTTAGCAGTTGCTAATTATGGTGTTTTAACTATCGATGGAATTAGTATAACTGTTACGACAAACGCTAGAAATTCTTATCCAGTATCAATTCATAATTACGCCGCTGGATCATTAAATATAAAATCAGGAAATATTACTTCTGTAGCTAATGGCGTCGCATATGCCTTTGGTATTGCTAACGAAGGAATGCTATCGATTTCAGGTGGAAGCATATCTTCATATGTTAAAAATGTTTCTTCAGGTGCAAATAATTCGATTGGTATCCATAATTATTCTAATGGTATTATCAAATCAATTTCAGGTGGAACTATTTATGCAGAATCAAATTCTAATGATGGCTATGCTACCGCGATTAGAAATCAAGGTACATCAAAGATTGAATCAATTTCAAATGGTACAATTTCCGCTTATGTTGATAATCAAAATGGTCAAGCTAAAGCATATGGTATTTATAATCTTTCAGGTACAGTTAGTTCGATTTCAGGTGGAACGATTAAAGGTAAATCTGAAGCGGCACAATGGGCATTTGGATTATGGAATACTTCAAGTGTAAATAATATTAGTGGTGGAAGTTTTATCGCAGAAATTAACCACGAGAAAAATTCGCCTAATGCGATTGCAATTGCTAATGATAAGACGATTAATTCGATTTCAGGTGGTGTTTTATACGCTAAATCAACATGCCCAAATAGTGGAACATTTGCGATTCGAACAAGAAATTCTGGATCAATTATCTCTTCTATCAGTGGTGGAGCTTATTATGTGAACAAGATCCAAGATAATAGATATATTTATAGTGAGAATAATGGGGTTAATAATATTGAAGCAGGATATTCTTTATCAAATAATTCTGAATTAACAAATTATCGTTATTTACTTCCAAATGATTCTAAAATTGAAGAAAAATATATTGATGAAGATAATTTAATGACTTGTAATGTATATGATTCGTCAAATTCACTAATTACTTCTTATCGCTTAATTGGAACTGAATTAAATAAAGCGATGATTGGTGAAGAAACATATGTTACTGTAGAAGAAGCTTTAGAAAATGCTAAAGATAATGATATAGTTACTATAATGGATAATTGCGATGAATCATTAACTATAAACAAAAATATCACAATTGATTTAAATGGTTATACGATAAGTAAAACGATTACTAATAATGGCTCTTTAATTTTGAAAGATAATAAATCAATGGGAAGAATTTATCTTAACACAGGCGAAAATGGATTATTTGCAGGTGTAAAAAATTATGGTAATTTGATTATTGATGGAATTGCAATTCGAGTAAATGGTTTATCTGATAATACTGAATGCCATGGTATTTATAATTATGCTGGAGCAACATTAACATTTAAGTCTGGATTAATTAGATGTGTCTCAAAAGGTATTAAATTTGGTCATGGTATAGTGAATGCAGGAACCATTAAATCAATAGAAGGTGGTATTATTGAATCATATTCATTATCAAAGAATACTGCTTCTAATATTGTTGGAATTTCAAATCTAGGAACAATTGAAAAAATTGATGCTGGAATAATCTATGCTCAAACATATGGTAAAAATGGCTTTGCAATTGGAATAAGAAATCAATCAAATGCAGTAATTAAGAAAATAAATGGTGGAACTATAAAAGGTTATGCTTGTTCAAGTGAGGGTGGAACTGAATCAAAAGGCTTTGGAATATATAATCAATCTGGATCAATAGAAGAAATTTCAGGTGGACATATTGAAGGTCGTTCGACAGCGGCACAATGGGCTTTTGGTATTTGGAATCCAGCTAACATGACGATTTCTTCTATAATTGGTGGTGAAATATACGCGATTGGTGAGCATAATTTTTCTTCTTCTTCACCAAATTTCATCGCTTTATCTAATGATGGTAAAGTTGATTCTATCAGTGGTGGATTATTCTATGCTACTTCAATGCATGATAAAGGTGGAACCTTTGCAATTAGAAATAGGGGAACAATTACTAATATAAATGGTGGAACTTATTATGTTTCAAAAGACAATAATGAATTGATTAGAAATGAAAATGGAACGCTTAATATCCAAGATGGATTTGAGATGCTATCTCTTAATTCAAGGTATCACTATCTAGTTTCTAGTGAACAAGTTGTCTGTGAAATATTAGATGAAAATAATGCGTATTTATCATCTAGAATTTATCAAGATGGAAAACTTATTTCTTCTTTAGGAAATATCGATAGAGTTGGTTATTATATTCAAGGATTTTCTTTAAGTGCATATGATAATGAAATTAGTTTAGGAATTAATGAATTAAGTGGATTAAATACCTCTACAAGTGTTTATGTTCATTATGAAAGTGCCCCAACATTTTATTTTTTAGGGTCTTCAGTTACTTATGGTTTTGCCACTGGAGGAGTATCATTTGTCAATGAAATACAAAATACTCTTAATTGCAATTGTGTCAAAGAGGCGGTCTCTGGAACAACTTTAACTGATAATGGACCATCCTCTTATGTAAAAAGAATGGAAAATAATATTCCTAAAGACGCTAAAATAGAAAATTTAGTTGTACAACTTTCAACGAATGATGTGACTCAAAATAAACCATTCGGAAGCATATCTAATTCTCAAGATATTTCTTCTTTTAATAAAGAAACAGTTCTTGGAGCAATTGAGTACATAATTGCATACGCTAAAGCGACTTGGGATTGTGAAGTAACATTCTATACCAATCCAGATTTTAATAATTCCAATTATGAATTATTAATTACTAAATTATATGATGTTCAAGATAAATGGGACATTGGAATTATTGATTTTTATAACTATGTTAATATGGAAGCACTATCTCAAGAAACCCTTAATTCTTATATGTCGGATAGTATTCATCCAAATGCTAAAGGATATGCTTGGATGGGTAGTATAATGGCTGAATATTTAAAATCAAATTTTGAAGCTAAACATCCTGGAATAAGTATTTAGAGATAAATTTAATATTATTTAAAAATGTTATTAAGTATATTGGGCTAATTAAGTATCCAATATGCTTTTTTAATAAACTATTGTTGCTAATGACAAAATAATATTATGCACGATAAGATATATGCTTGTATAGATTTAAAGTCATTTTATGCTTCGGTTGAATGTGTCGAAAGAAATCTTAATCCATTAAAAACTAATTTAGTGGTTGCAGATGTTACTAAAGGCAATGGAACTATATGTTTGGCAGTTTCTCCAGCATTAAAATCATTTGGAATTCCTAATAGATTAAGATTATTTGATTTGATAAAAAAAGTTAAAGAAATTAATTATTCTAGGAAGAGTTTGAATAGTAGCTTTCACCTTGATGGTGAATCATATGATATAGATGAATTGAAAGATACTTCTTTAGCAATATCATATATTGTTGCTAAGCCACAAATGGCACTATATATAACTTATAGCGCAAATGTTTATAAAGTATATTTGAAATATTTTGATCCTAAAGATATTCATGTTTATTCTATCGATGAGGTTTTCATCGATATAAGTGATTATCTTAAATTATATAAATTATCACCTTACGAACTTATAAAAAAAGTGATTAATGATATATATAATAACTATAAAATAACGGCGACCGCTGGAATAGGCACAAATTTATATTTGGCTAAAGTTGCAATGGATATAGTGGCTAAAAAGATGAAAAATGATGAAAATGGTGTTTGTATAGCTTATCTTGATGAAAAAAGTTATCGCGAGAAATTATGGGCGCATCGACCCTTAACTGATTTCTGGCAGGTGGGAAAAGGTTATGAAAAAAAACTAAATTCATTAGGGATCTATACTATGGGTGATATTGCTAGATGCTCAATAAGTAAAAAAGTTAGTTATTTTTCAGAAGATGTATTATATAAGATTTTTGGTGTAAACGCAGAATTATTAATTGATCATGCGTGGGGATATGAACCATGTACTATGGATTTAATAAAAAGCTATCAACCAATGAATAATTCTTTGTCATCAGGACAAGTTTTACCGCATGCTTATTCTTTTGATAATGGGAAGTTAATTTTAAAAGAGATGATTTATGCTTTGACTTTAGAATTGGTGGATAAAAAAATATGTACTAATCAACTCGTATTAATGATAATCTATGAAGATAGAGAAACTAGAATCAAAGATGATAAAAATTATGTGCGTGGAGTAATTAATTTTGATACGTATATATCATCTAATAAAATTATAAAGGCAGAAGCTATAAAACTATTTGATAAGATTGTTGATAAAGATAGGTTAATTAGGAAAATAAATATCACGGCTAATAAAATTTTAGAAGAGAGATTACTATGTAATCGATACCAGTATCAACAATTAAATTTATTTGATAATGAAGATGAATTGCATTTAATTGAGGAATTGAAAAAAGAAAAAAAGATGCAAAAGACAATAATTAAAATAAAAAAAAGATATGGCAAAAATTCTATCTTAATGGGGATGAATCTTGAAAAAGAGGCAACCGGAAAAGAAAGAAACGAGCAAATAGGTGGTCATAAAGCATGAAAAAAATTAATAAATATGAAGATATGATATCATTACCACATTATCAGTCTAAAAACCATAAGCGTATGCCTTTAATTAATCGCGCATCTCAATTTGCGCCATTTTCAGCCTTAGAGGGCTATCAAGAAGCAATTTTAAATGTATCTCGATTAATGACTCCAAAGAAAATGTTAGATGATGATTTGAAAGCAAGATTAGATTTGAAAATGAAAATTCTTCATAATCATCTTAATGATAATTATGAAATAAAGATTACTTATTTTAAAAAAATGAATAATGATAATGAAGGCTTTTATTATACTTTAATGGGTGTAATAAAAAGAATTGATACACAAAATAAAATTATTCTGATGAATGATTCAACAGAGATTAAATTTGAAGACATATATGATATAGACTCTAATATTTTTAATTTATAAATTCCGCGGTTAATAGGCGAAGATATTTTACCATTTGATGACGATTTTCCCATTTGGTGAAAAAGAAAGACTCACAAGATGCCCAAATAAATACCCAAGCGAATATTTCAATTATCCCTTGAAAGAGAAAATTCACATGATTCCATTCAAGAATTCCATAAATGATAAAAATTAATGATCCAAATAATAACAATGACCAGGATAAGATACTATTATTATGATTTTTTCTATGATATTCTTTAAATTTTAATGCGTAATGAATTTTAATTAGATCTTTAATTTTTTGCTGAGTTTCAAGTTCCATGTTCTCTGGAAAAATAAGCTCATATTTTATTTTTGATTTTGCATTTGCAAACTTAAAGATTTCTTCAATAAATTCAAAAATATCATCTTGAAGAAGAGACTCACCGCTGTAGGGTTTAAAAATTTCTTGTTCTTTTAAATTGATAATAATTGTTAATGATTCGTCGTCTTCTTTAAAGCAAGTAGGCATAATTACTTTTTTCTTAAAATCATCGATTTCATTATTGATTTTCTTTATAAAAGATTCATTTTTTCTTTTCATGTGTTCTCCTAATAAAATAATACATATTATGATAATTTTATTTTAAACTAGTTTGACTATTTATGCTATATAGAAAATATATTATAAAATTATTTAAAAAACCGTTATTAATATAATGAAAGGATATTCATTATGTTAAAAATTAATAAAAACTCATTGATTAGTATTGCTTTATCGACAATTTGTATTGGCATATATTTAATATGTGATCTTTTTTTAGGAATTAATCCGGTTATCAGCGGTTTTAATGGTTTGATTTTAATATATGTTCATTATTATAAACAAGAAGAAAAAATTAGAGATAAGAATATACTGATATTCATTTCTATAATTTCACTTATTGAAATTATAATTGCGGAATTTTTAGATAATGTAATCTATTGTAAGTTAATTAACGAAAAATTTAATTATCATGATATATCAATTATAAGAATTGTTGCCACTTGGATTTTATCACTGATATTAACATTATCGTACTATTATGATATGTTTTTTAAATCAAAAAAAGTTGATGATGAGCAATAAAAAGATGGATAACTTTAATTGACAACCAGATATTGATTAAAAAAAGATTGATCTATATTTAAAAAACACAAATACAAATTAAAAATAAGATAATTATTTTTTAGATGAGCCGAAAACAAAAAAATCAAAGAGAGTGATACCTTTACCTGTTAATTTAAAAAGATGAAATACTTATGTTAATCACCATATGTAATTTGCACAAAACATCACGTATTTATCTTTTTTCGTAGTAATCAAAGAACATTCAAAAATATTTTAAAAAAAAGTGGAGTTTCGTATAAAAATTTTCATGCTTTGAAACATACTTTTGCAACAAGAGCTTTAGAAATGGGAATGGATGCAAAGACATTATCAGAAATTTTGGGTCATAAAAATGTAGCTATTACATTAAATCGATATACACATTCATTACTTGAACATAAAATTAATATGATGAATAAATTGGGAAGGATGCTCATATAAACATCTAATTTCATTATAAAAGGTGTACTTTATCGTACACCTTTTTACTATTTCGAATAAAAATTATTAATTAAATTTATATTTTGTGACAAAGTTAAATGGTTTTTCTGGAGTGAAAGTATAATCTTCTTCTTTATATGTTGGAATAACGCTTTCAAAAGTAATACCATAATTGACTTCATCGATTACTCCAGCGAGGTTTTCATGTTTTGAAGGATAATTATCAGTATAAACAACAACTGCTGGATAAGATGTATACATAGTCATTTTTCTCTTTGTGGCACGATCATATAAGATTGCAGATGGAGCAGTTTTATTTATTCCATCAAATAAGAAGACGTGATCCATTCCGCCAGCACGATGATTAACTAAGATAGGATTTGTAATATTTTTTCCAAGTTTTGTTGGTTCAAGATAATTTAAATAACTAGGGACATCTTCAAATCCTTGAAGAATTAATCCATCATCCATCTTAGCGACTTTGCTCGCTCTTAAATATAGTTCTTGATCATAAATAGGACCAGTTCCACCATTTAAATTAAAGTAAACGTGATTGGTTAAGTTAATTAAAGTTGGAGCATCTGTCTTAGCGGTAAAGCGAATAGTGACCTCTTTTTTATTTTCACAGATAGTATAAATGATTTTAACTTTGACATTGCCAGGGAAACCACCATCGCCATCTGGTGAATCAAGACTAAAAATTACATCGGTCTTTTTATCGTTTGTCTTGATTTCAAAATTATAAGGTCTAAAGCCATAATTAGAAGAACCAGAGTGCAAAGAATTTTTTCCTTCATTTTTTTCAAAATGATATTCTTTTCCCGCGATAACTGCTACACCATCTTTAATTCTTCCAGCTACACGACCAACAGAGTTTCCATAGTTAGCGCCAGTTGTTAAAAACTCATACATATCTTTGCAACATGTAGTTACTTTTCCCATTGTTCCAGATTTATCAGGATAAGCAATATAGAATATTTTAGCTCCATAATCAGTAAAACAAATTTCAAAGTTTACATTATTTCTTACAGTAATTAAATTGTAAGAAATATTGTTTGCGGTGTTTTTTTCAATTTTAATGTTCATTTTAATCTCTCCTATATTTATTTACTATTTCTTCAAATTTGTTGAGTTCTACAAGTTCTTTCTTTGAAGTTGAGTATTGTTGCAAAACATTTTTTAATACTTCTTCGCTATGCAAAGCAGCTTGAACTGTATCATATCCATGAGCTTCGTTTTCTAATCTAAGGATATCTTTTTCAAGTACTCGAATATCTTCAAAATATCTAACTCTAAGCATTGGATCAGCTTCTTTTAATGCCGAACGGGTGATATTGTCTTGCTTTTGTCTTAGACGACATATTTCACCATAAGCCAATTCTCTTAATTTAATGATATTCCATACATCTTTTTCAAATTTTGCATAATCTTTAATTAGAAATGGTGACTTGGCTAATTTCCTATCAATTAACATGCTTTCTAAACGGCTTAACGACAACTGAACTCCATAATCAGTTCCTTTTTTTAAAAGCTCTTGAGTATCTTCTAAAGCGTTTTTTATCAATGAAGTAAGAAATATTTCGTTATCAATTTGTTCGATTGTCAATTGTTGCATTAATACTGAACGATAGTCTAAGTCAACATCAATTTTATCTAAAGCATCACTGACGATACGATTTTTATTGGCTTTTGCTTCTTTTTTTATTTCTTTAAATAAATCAATAACAGTTCCATTAGCTTTTTTTAAATCATTGAGATCGCTATGCTCTTTATTTTTTTTGTTAAACATCTTAAGAACTCCTTTCTATCATCTTAGCATATTTATAATTCTTAATGAATATCCATTTTTAATTAAATTTAATGAAAGAGAGTTTTTTGCTTGAAAAATAATTTTTAATTGCGCAATATGAATATATGAACAATCGTTCATATAAATTATAGGAGGAACTATGAAAAATTTTGATTCTTTTGAAGAAGAATGTAAACATATAGATGCGGTTAAATCATCGCTTGAAAATAATATAAGTGAGGATACACAAAATGAAATTTGTAATGTATTAAAAGTATTAGGTGAACCTTCAAGATTAAAAATTGTTTTAGCATTATCTAAAGGGGAAATGTGTGTATTTCATATTGTCGCAGCAGTAAAAAGCAACCAAAGCGCCGTTTCTCATCAATTGCGAATTTTAAAAGATAATAGAATAATTGATGCTCATCGTAAAGGACAAAACATTGTTTATACTTTAAAAGATAAACATATAATGCAAATTATTAATTTAGTAAAAGTACATGTGGAGGAATAATATGAAGACAAAAATAAAAATTTGTAATTTAGATTGTGCTTCATGCGCGAATGAATTGCAAGAAGGACTAGAAAAAATAAAAGGAGTAAATTCAGCTTCGGTAGATTTTGTTAAACAAACAGTATATATTGATTTCCAAAATGAAGAGGCCCTAATGGCTAGTAAAAACTATTGTAATCATTTTGAGGAAGTCAAAGTAGTTGAAGACAATAAAGGACAAATAGTAAATGAAAATAAGAAAACGATAATCTTAATTATTGTATCAGCAATATTATTTTTAATAGCCATTATTTTAGATAAAATAATTAAAATTGATTTAACATATATTTCGATTATTGTCTATTTATTAGCGTATTTAGTTATCGCCTATCCAGTATTAATAAAAACCTTTAAAAATATTATTCATGGTCGGGTATTTGATGAAAATTTTTTAATGAGTTTAGCCTCAATTGGGGCGATGATTATTAGTGAGATGATTGAAGGTGTCGCAGTGATGTTACTTTATCAAATAGGAGAATTATTGCAATCCATCGCAGTTAATTCATCTAGAAAAGAAATATCATCCCTTGTAAACTTAAAAAGCGAAAGTGCTAATTTACTAGTTGAAAATGAAATTAAAGTTGTTTCTCCTGAGCAATTACAAGTGGGAGATTATATAATTATTAAAAATGGTGAAAAAGTCCCAGTTGATTGTCAAATAATAGAGGGTAATTCTTCATTTGATACAAAATCATTAACAGGTGAGGCCTTGTTAAGAGATTTTAATGTAGGAGAAGAAATATTGTCTGGATATATTAATGCAGGGATGATAATCAAAGCGCAAGTAAAAAAAACATATGAAAACTCTTCAGTAGCTAAGATATTAGATTTGGTTGAAAATGCTACTTCTTCTAAGGCAGATTCTGAAAAATTTATCACTAAGTTTGCCAAAATATATACCCCTATAGTTTGTTTAATTGCATTAGTAGTAGCGTTAATAATCCCATTAATAATTTCTTTAGTCGAAGGTAATTGGGAATACAATTTTTCAACGTGGGTATATCGAGCGTTAACATTATTAGTAATATCTTGTCCATGTGCTTTAGTAATCTCGGTTCCATTAACTTATTTTGGAGGTATTGGTAGATGCGCGAAAATTGGAGTGCTCGTAAAAGGAGCAACAAATCTTGATATTCTATCTAAAGCAAATGTTGTCGCGTTTGATAAAACAGGAACTCTTACCGAAGGAAGCTTTAAAATAATTAATAGTAAAAATTATAGTGATATTGATGTTATAAAGATTGCTTCTTCATTTGAAAAAGGATCAAATCATCCGTTAGCTAAAGCGTTTGAGCAAATTGATGATATATATGATGTTGATAATTTAACTGAAGTATCAGGTAAAGGATTAATTGGATACATAAACAAAGTAAAATACTTTGTCGGAAGTAAAAAATTATTGCAAGATAATAATATTGATATCGATGAAGTAGATACTATTTCCACAATTATCTATGTAGCCGATGAAAAGCGTTTATTGGGATACATTGAAATAGATGACTCTTTAAAAAAAGAAGCACAAACAGCTTTAATAAAATTAAAAGAGATAGGAGTTAATCATCAAGTAATGTTAACTGGCGATAATATTAAACGAGCGCAATATATTGGAAATATATTAAAATTAGATGAAATTTATGGAGGACTTTTGCCAGATGAAAAATTAAGCAAAGTTCAAAAATTGAAGCAAAAAGGTAAATTGATTTATATCGGTGATGGAATTAATGATGCCCCAGTAATGGTCAATTCAGATTGTGCTATTTCTATGGGAAAAATTGGCTCTGATGCTGCGATTGAAGCAAGTGATATCGTTTTAATTCAAGACAATTTAATGGATGTAGTTAATGCAATTAAAATCTCAAGAAAAACTCAAAAAATAGTTTTAGAGAATATAATATTTTCTATTGGCATGAAGATAATATTTATGGTACTAGGTATAATAGGATTAATTCCATTAATTGTCGCCGTATTTGCTGATGTTGGCGTAATGTTAATAGCTGTTATAAACTCATTTAGAATAAAAAGATAAACTTAAAAGGCCGTTAAGTTTAATTCTTAACAGCCTTTTTAATATTTATCATTATTATTTTTATTTAATTCGATTAAATATGTTTCTTTAACACCATATAAACTTAATTTACTTATTTGCTTTTGAATTAAATCTAATTCAATTCTATTTGAAGATAGATACCATGATTTTAATGAGTTAATATAACCATTAACTAAGAAGTTGATGGAATAATAATATATATCATGAGTCGATTCAAGTAATGAGCGATATTCATCAGTTAAATAGTTGCTTACTGAAAGAATTAAAACGTCTAATGCTTCATTTGAAAAAGCGCTATCGAATAAAAACTCTAAATAATCTTCTTCTTTTAAAAGATAGTTAGATATGGTTTCCATTAATAACAAAGGTGATGTTATATATTGAAAAATTTTGTTTTTATCAATTTCGCTTATAATATCACTAGCGATATCTTCATAGATATCAATGATTATTTCTTTGATAGATTGATAATGTAAATAAAAAGTATTGCGGTTAATTTGTGCCATATTTGTCAAATTAGTAATATTTAATTTGACATTTGAATGTAACAAAATATCTAAAGTAATTTTCTTTAGTTTTGCTTTAGTGGCGATGGTTCGTTTATCAATTTTTCTTTTCATACAAAAATATTATTTGCATTTTTAAAGAAAAATATTAATATTTTATCTTAAATCAAGAACAGGATCTTTTATTTCAGGAATGATAGTTATATCAATCGGAATTAAAGTTAATTCTTCTTCATCATAATTTTTATTATATTCAACATGACATTTAGCGGTTATTCTGATCCATGAATCATCTTTTAAATCTAAAGATAAAGATGATTTAGATAAAAAACCATATAGCTGAATATCATTAGCACAGCAAGTTAAAACTTTTCTTCCGGCAATAAACTCATCTTTATTCAATTTATTGCTTTTAACAACCCAAGCATTAAATGTGACAATTTTACCTTCATATGCGTTACGATTTTTAAAAGTATCAATATAGAAAATACCAAAGTCTTTATCTTCTATAGTAATTTCATCTTGTTCAATGTCATATGGTAAAGGTGTTTCAAATGCCTCTTTAGTAGAGATGCAGTTTTCATCTATCAAACAATATAAACATTGTGAATTAATCATTTTTAATCCAGTTTCATAAGGAGCCAAAGATGATATATCATCATTTAATTTTGTAAAAGCTACCACATCAGATATTTTAAATGCATCATTAAATTGTTGACGCATATTTGAATAATATATTGGGAAAGTACTACCATCAACGATAGTAATTATTTGTGATACAATAAAATTGTTGGATAATGTCAATGTATTGATATCCCAAAGAAAGTTATATTCAAGAACAATTCGTTTAGGCTTAAAATCGTTAACATATTCAATTAATTTTTCTTCTTTAAAATCTTCTTTATTCTCAAAATATACTATTTTAGTATTATATCTTTTTAATTCTTCTTCATCATATGGTGTTTCTCCTTGCTCGAAAGATACAAGGAGAGTTTTTCCATTAATATAAAATTCATCTCTTCTAATCGTTGATAAGATAAATTGAGTCTTACCGGCATCTAGAAAGCCATTAATCAAAAATACTGGTATTTTTTTCATAATTTATTTATTTCCAAAGAATAGATTTGAAATTTTATCTTCATCTATTTTAGAACCGATTACTACGATTCTTCCGGTGTAATCTGCTTCGCCTAATCTAATATCATAATCGCCTGATACATAATCAAAGTAGTACCATTTATCGTTATCAGAGGCCTTTAATATACCTTTACATCTAATAACAATACCTAAATCTTCATTATTTAAACTTGAAAGGAATATCTCAAGCTCTGTTTTAGAAATTGCTTTAGCTGTTTGTGTACCCCAAGAAGTAAATACTTCATCGGCATCATGGTGATGGTGATGATGATGGTTTTCATCGTGATGATGACACTCACATTCTTCTTCATCGTGGTGATGGTGGTGATGACATTCACATTCTTCATCCTCATGATGATGGTGATGATGACATTCACACTCTTCATCTTCATGATGATGGTGATGACAACAACATTCATCATGTTCATCGTGTTCTTTTAAAGCTTGTTTTAGTAATTCATGTTCCAAAGAAGCTTTTTCTTGGAGCGTTTTTAATAAAAGATCACTATTTAAAGAGGTGATAGGGGTAGTGATTATATTCGCGTGATCATTTTTTTGCTTTATTAAAGTAACAACTTCATCAATTTGCTTTTCGGTCATTTTGTCAGTTTTAGATATCACAATTGTATCGGCAGATTGAACTTGGTTTAAAAAGAATTCACCAAAATTTTTAATATAGATTTTTGTTTTCAAGCCATCGACAACTGTTGCTAAGATGTTAAGTTGTAATTCAGCAAGACCAACATTTTTAATTGCGTTTATAATATCTGATAATTTTCCAACACCAGAAGGTTCAATGATAATACGATCAGGATTATATGTTGAAAGCACTTCTTTAATCGATGTTGCAAAATCACCAACTAATGAGCAGCAAATACATCCAGCGTTAATTTCTTTGATTTTGACTCTGGAATCTTTTAAAAATCCGCCATCAATTCCGATTTCTCCAAATTCATTTTCAATTATTACAACTTGTTCATCTTTAAGTGAAGATTCAAATAATTTTTTTATTAATGTAGTTTTTCCAGCACCAAGAAAGCCAGAAATAATATCAATTTTAACCATAATTTATAACTCCTTTTGATTCGTATATTATTTTAGCACTTTTTTTTAGATTTCAGCATAAATTTATAAATTATAATTAATTTAAAATATTTTAACTATAGGATGATAGATATGTAGAAGTAAACGAAGCAAAATGAAGATAATTAAAGCACCTTTATTATATAAGAGTCACCAATTGTTGAAAAAAATAAAAAATAAGCTATTATTTTAATTGTAATGGAGAAAAAATATGAAAGATTTTATAGAAAAAATGAATTATTATTTTTTGCATGATGGAGTAAAATTAGCTAGAGGAGTTACCATTGTTCTTCTAGGATACATCATTATAAAAATAGTAATAAAGATTTTGAAAAAAAGTGTTTTGCATCTTAAGCCAAGTGAAAGGACCCTATCGAATTTCTTTATATCTTTAATCAATATCGTTTTAATGGCATGCTTAGTAGTTTTCGCACTAACTTTAGTAGGTGTCAGTGCCGATGCAGTTGTGACGATAGCTTCAGTATTTTCATTAGGCGTATCTTTAGCGTTAGAAGGGACAATATCCTCTTTGGCTAATGGTATTATTATCGTTGTAACTAAACCTTTTGTCGAAGGGGAATTTGTATCACTTAATGGTGTAGATGGAACTGTAGTTTCCATATCTATGTTTAATACCACATTAAAAACTGCAGATGGTTTAATGATAACAATCCCAAATTCATCAGCGATAAATTCTAGTGTAAAAAATTATTCGAGATATCCAACTAGAAGAGTTGATATTGAAGTACCTGTTTCATATGAAACAAGTACTGAGCAATTAAAGCAAGTTGTTTTAGATGTTGTAAAAGAGCAAAAAGGAATATTATCTAATCCATCTCCTGCAATTAGGATGAATGAGTATGGCGATTCCAATTTGATTTTCGTCTTAAAGGTTTGGGTTTCAAATGATATTTATTGGGACACAAAATTTGATTTGACTGAAAAAATATTTGATGCGTTGAATAAAGCAAATATAAGCATTGACTATAACCGCTATGAAATTAGTATGCGAGAAAATAAAAATTTTAAGAAAGGAGAAAAATAATGAACTATCTTTATTTTTTAGAAAATGTAGCTTCTTCTAGTTCTATTGAAGGTGCAGCTACAACAACTCCTGAAATAAGTCAATATACAACTTTTGAAATTATTTTTTGGTATTCAGCACTTGTAGTAACAGTTGTTTTATTTATTATTTATTTAAGAGTAAATTCGAAAAAAAAGAAGAGAATGAACAATTTGTTATTAAAATTAGATGGCGATATTAATCGTTATGATTCGTTAATCAAACAATTATCACAAAAAGGACTTAGTAAGAAAAAATATAATGATATTTATATTAAAACAACATATACTCTAGCAAAAATAAGTGATTATATTGTTGAAATCAATGAGAAGACTAGACTTAGTGATTGCGATAACATTATTAACTTAATCAATAAAATTAATAAGAAAATTAAAAAATACCAATTAAATCATACCGATGTTGCTGATTATTTAAAAAGCATTCGTGATACTCAAGCTGATCTTATAAGATTAAAAGGTCAATTAGAACTTTTAAAAGATATTATAAAATAGAGAGGAATTTGATATGAAGAATAAAATACTTTTAGTTTCCTTATTAGGGACATTTTTATGTGGATGCAATAATGTTAATACTTCTTCAATTTCTATTTCAACGAGCAATAGCGTTGAAAGTAGTGTTGAAAGTGTAAGCAGCAGTTCATCAACTAGCGAAGAATTACAATTAGGAAAAGCAAATTATTTCTTTTTAGGATCATCAGTTACATATGGATTTACTACAGGTGGAGTTTCTTTTGTAGAAATGCTACCTAGTCAAATTAATTGTGAGTGTTTTAAATCAGCGATTTCTGGAACAACTTTAACATATACTGATAATAAATCGTATGCCAAGAGAGTTGAAACAGCCTTTGATTACGATACAAAAGTTGATCATTTTATTGTCCAATTATCAACAAATGATATTTCGCAAAATAAAACTTTTGGCTATATTACCGATATGGATGAAGTTGATAATTTTGATACAAAAACAGTAATTGGTGCCATGGAATATATTATTAGTTTTATTAAATCAGTATGGGAATGTGATGTGTCATTTTATACAAATCCATATTATAATAATGCGCGTTATGAGGATCTAATTGATGAGTTATATAAACTTCAAGAAAAATGGGATATAGGAATAATTGATTATTATAATTATAAAGATATGGAACCATTAGATAGTCTCACACTATCTAATTATATGTCAGATAGTATACATCCTAATGCTCAAGGTTATAAATGGATGAGTGATTATATGTCAGAGTATCTCCGTGTTAATTACGAAAAGAATAACCCAGGTTACACTATTAAAAAGAATTAATTGAAATCATTTAAAAAATAAATAAATATTAAAAGTAATTCATACATTTTACTATGGATGGAAAATCTTTAATATTTATATCAATATTATTAATTTTTGTGGTTGTTTTTTCACTTATAAAGAAAAACAATGCATACAATTCTTTTATTAAAGGAACAAGAGAAGGATTGAATCTTTTTAGCGAAGTCTTTCCTTCAATAATAGCGATGCTATTATGTGTTAATTTATTAAAATCATCAGGAATTATAGCCGATATTTCTTTATTAATTTCTAAAATTATACCAGGCTTAGAAAAATACACTGAAATTGTGCCAATGGTTTTATTTAGACCAGTTTCAGGAAGTGCCTCAGTAGCGGTATTAGATTCAATATGCAAGACCAACGCGGATGGATTTATTTGTAAGATGGCTTCAACAATACAAGGATCAACTGATACTACGATTTACGTGTTGGCTTTATATTTTACAAGTGTTGGAGTAAGCAAATGGAAACATGCACTTAAGGTGGGTTTATTTGCTGATGTAGTAGGTATCAGTATAGGTATTTTATTATCATTTATGTTTTTAAGATAAAATAAAACTGGCTCTAAAAAGCCAGTTGTTTTTTTCTTTGATTAATATTGATTACTTAACCCATAATCCGTGAAGATTACAATACTCTAGAGCTTCAATAATCTCTTCGTCATCATCAATAACAAATGTTGCTTCAGGAGCTTCACCAGCTTTAAGATGAGCGACTTGATATTTTTTGCTTGTTTGTAAAATTATCCATTCAATGTGATGCTCTTTGAGCATTGGATGAGGGACTTCACCAACTTTAACTAAGACTTTGTTACCTTCTTTTAAAATGACAGGTACATGTTTTTCGCCTGCAGCATCACTTGTATTTGGAACGAGTAATTCCATTTTTGCTCCACAGCAATAAACGTTAACACCACTTTCTTTAAGATGAGTAATAATATTACCACAATGTGGGCAGCGATAAATTTTTAATGACATAATATTTCCTTTCTTTCATAGCAATATATATTATATTACTAGTTATTCAATTATAATTGAAAAAGTGAAAAATGTTAATCTTTTATAAAAAATCGTATAATGATTTTTCATTGATTCTTGGTGAAACAATAAAGCCAATAGTGCCAGGTCCGCAATGAGCGCAAACATTTATGGCGATTGGAAGAGTGTCTAATTTAAATCCGGGAATCAATTCAGAAATATAGGATTTAAGTTGATTTAATAAATTCTCATTGGCATCAAAAGCAATAAGCGTAAAATCATATTTGTCTAATGGATATTTTTCATAGGCTGATTTTATATTGTCCATAAAACCTTTTTTAATATTTCTAGTCATAGAATCTTTTTCTAAAGCACCATCCTTTAATAAGATAATAGGTTTTAATCCAATTAAGTTTCCGAGATTAGCTATGGCAGGAGAAATTCTTCCACCATTTTTTAAAGCAGTCAAATTTTCAGGGATGAAGCAGACATAATTGTCTAATTTACGTTTTTCAAAATTCTCTTTAATAGTTAAAGGATCAGAGCCTTTTTGTAGTTCATCATAAGCGTATAAAACATGAGATAACATTAATGAGCATACTGAATATGAGTCGATGACAATAACTTTATCATTAAAATTATCGTGTGAAATTTGATTGAATAGAGTATTCATCGAAGATAATTTACTGGATATAGTAAAGTGAATGATTGTCTCATATCCTTGTGCAAATATATCTTCAAAGTACTTGATAATATCATTAGGTGGTGGAGTCGATGTCTTAATAATTTTGTTTCCTCTCATGGCTGTTTTTAAATCATCTTGACTAATTGAAACGCCATCAAGGAACTCTTCACCATTAACAATAACATTTAAAGGAAAGACAAAGATATTTAATTTCTTGGCTAATGATGGTGAAATTGTGCATGATGTGTCTGTTGATAATGCAATTTTCATAAAATCCTCCTGTATTCATTATTTTATGCGTGACATTGTGTCGCGATAATTCGATTAGTAGTATAAAAAAATATTATTTCTAATAAATAAAGAATCTCTAGTATTTTAGAATATATAATAAAATAAAATCATTTAAGTAAATAAAATTTCCTTCAAATCTAATCTCCTTTTTACACACAAAGACATTATAGCATAATGTTTATAAATATAAAAGCATGATATTTTAACTTATTAATACTACAAAAAATAGTCAAAATTAGAGAAATTTTCTTTGTATATCATTATTATTGTCATCTTTTAACACAAAAAATTCAGATAATGAGTTATTTTTTATCACTTGATACATTTCAATAAAATCAGCGGATAATTTATAATTTAAAAGGTCTTTTTCTTCAATCCAAAAAACTTCTCCTTCTTTAGATGACTTTAATTGACCTGAAAAAGTATTGCACTTATACAAAAATACAATATATCTTCCACCATTTAAAGGATTCCATTGGCAAATGCCACATAAAATTGGATTGACTATATCTAATCCAGTTTCTTCTTTTATTTCTCTAATTGTAGATTCCACGAAAGGCTCGTCTTTTTCAACATGACCGCCTGGAAGAGTTATCCCAGGCCATGATGATTTTTTTCTATCTTGAATTAATATATGACCATTGTTATCATATATTAAGCACATGTTAGTTAAAATTACTTTTTCTAGAGTTTCCATTTACGTGAAATATTATATGTTAATTAAAATTAGTAATCAATAATTACGATTATAATTAATATAATGATATAGATGATTAACATCTTTATTACAATGAAAATTAATATTATAATATTAATAGTTTCGAGAATTATTTAAACATGTTATTATTAAAAAAGAGGAATAAATTATGTCTAGAGTAAAAGCTAAATGTCCAAATTGTAATGAATTAATTGATATTGATGATAGTGAATTTAATGTTGTGTGTAAATATTGTGGGGTTCCTTTCATGCCTAAAGAGGGAATTGAAAAATATAATGAACATATTGCAGCGTTAGCCAACAATTTAAATATTGATACTATCAATGTAAATGCAGAAGATATTTCAAATTTTGCAACTTTAGGTTTATCATCTTTAAAAGAAAAAAATCATGAAAAATGTGGATTTTATGCCGATGATATTTTAAAAAGAAAACCATCTGCACCAGAGGGATTATTGTTAAAAGCTTTCTTTGTTTCAAATAACTATTCAAAAGAAGAGGGAATAAGAAAATATTTTTTAGCTTATGAAAATTCTAAAGATGAAAAATTAACAAAATTGATTTTAGATACTTTTAAAGATGAATTTGAAGATTATTCGATAGAGAATTTTGCTTATTTGTTTAACGAGATTCTTCATCACAATCATAAATCAATCATTGATTTGTATCGTTACGCATTAACATTTGTCTCATCTAGTTTTAGTGATGAACCGATGATTACAAGTTTAAATCTTAATATGAATGATGTTTTCACATATTTATCTTTTAAGCAAAATCAATCTTTTATTTTCGATGATTATACATTTTATTATGATCAAAACATGTTGGTAGTTGTTAAAGAAGATAAGATTTATCGTGTTATATATTTTAAAGCGATAAATTCTGAAACTGAAAAATATTTCTTGAAGAAAGAGGAAAAGAAATATTCATATAACTTTTATGTGGGCGAGCGAATAGTGCTTTTAAAATCGAGCGATGTAATTCAAGATTTAGAAAAACTTATTGCCGATAATGGGTGCACTATTACACCGATAAAAGGCGGATGTTACATTGCTACGTGCATATATGGGTCATATAACGCTAAAGAGGTATGGGTTTTAAGAAGATATCGTGATGAATATCTCTCTTCTTTTGCTTTGGGAAGAGCTTTCATTAAGCTATATTATCTAATTAGTCCATCAATTGTTAAATTGTTTAAAAATAATAAAGTTTTTCATCGAATTAATAAAAAAGTATTAGATAGGAAAGTGAAAAAATTACAAGATAAAGGTTATTTAGACACACCTTATCGCGATATAAAATAATATATGAACCTAAATGAAATTAAAAATCCAGATTTTTTGAAGTCTTTATCAATCAAAGAATTAAATTCTTTATGTGATGAAATCCGTCAATTTATATTAGAAAATGTTTCCTCTAGTGGTGGGCATTTATCTTCTAATCTTGGTGTTATTGAATTGACGGTAGCGATGCATTATGTTTTTAATGCTCCTAAAGATAAACTTTTATTTGATGTAGGACACCAATGTTATACACATAAGATTTTAACTGGAAGAGCTAAAGAATTTGAAAAACTAAGAAAATACGATGGATTATCTGGTTTTATCAATAAAAAAGAGTCACCATATGATGTTTGGGAGTCTGGCCACTCATCAACTTCTATAAGCGCACAATGTGGATACTTATTGTCACAAGATATTTTAGCTGATGAAAAAGTTGTGGTATTAATTGGTGATGCATCTATTGCTAATGGAGTTTCTTTTGAAGCTTTAAATTACATGGGAGATTTAAAAAATGTTAAGCCAATTATCATAATTAATGATAACAAAATGTCAATCTCTTCAAATGTGGGAGCAGCAAGTCGTTCTTTATCAAAACTTCGTAGCACATCGTTTTATCAGGGAATGAATAATTTCTTTGCTAAGATAACGCCAATGTGGTTAAGAAAAATTTGCCATGGTATAAAAAGTTCCATTAAAGGCTTAATTCTAAAAGAAAATCTATTCGAGGATTGGGGCTATGATTATATGGGACCATATGACGGTAATGACTTAAAGGTTTGTATAAAAACTTTAAAAGCTGCAAAGAAACTCAATAAACCATGCGTTATACATTTCGTTAGTAAAAAAGGAAAGGGATATGACTTTGCAGAAAATGATGATGAAGGTATATATCATAGCGTGCAGCCCTTTGAATTGAAAAAAGGAATAATACAAAAAGAAGAAGATAATAATTATTCTTTTGCTAAAATTTTTGCTAAGAAATTTGAACTGTTAAATGAAAAATCGCCTCATTATGTCATTGTCCCAGCTATGTTACAAGGATGTGAAATGGTTAAACTTCAACAAATGTATCCTAAAAACATTCTTGATGTTGGAATTGCTGAAGAACATGCCGCGGTTATGGCTAGTGCCATGGCTCAAAATAATAAAAAAGTATTCTTGATGTATTATTCAACCTTTAGTCAAAGGGCGTATGATTTTATTCTAAATGATATTGCTAGAACTAATGCTCATGTTGTTATAGGTATTGACCGCGCGGACATTGTAAGTGGAGATGGTTCAACTCATCAAGGGATATACGATGTCAGCATGTTTAATATGATGCCAAATATTCAAGTGGTGACCCCAAAAGATGGTGATGAATTACTATCGTTAATTGATTATGCAGATAATATCTCATCTCCAATAGTTATTCGATATTCAAAAGGTAATACTTCGCTAAAGAGTTTCTATGATGGTGAAGTTATCACAAAACCTTCTTGGACAATTGAAAATAAAGGCGATGATATCATCATTATTACTTATGGCGAAAATGTTGATTACATTAAAAATATTGCTATAAACAATAAGATTTCAGCGATGATAGTCAATGCAAGATTTATAAAGCCTTTGGATGAAGAATTGTTGTTATCTTTAATAAAACTTAATAAACCATTTTTAATTTATGAGAATTGTGTATTAAATGGCTCATTATTTTCCTCGATTAGTCGTTTTTTTATCGAAAAAGAGATGTCAAATATAAAAATTAAGGCTATGGGATTTAATAGCGATGATATTATTCCAACGGGTGATATCGAATCGATTAGAAAATTATTTGGTCTCGATGAGAATAATATTTTGAAAAATATTCAGGATTTAATACAAAAACTTTAATAATATCTTAATAATCGATGTTGTAAAATGTTTAATTTTGTAAGATAATTTATATGATTTAATAAAAACTTAAAAAAGAGAGGATAGTTAATGAAAGATTTAAACATTATAATTGAAGAATTAATTGAATATGGAAAAGTTCATTTAGGTTTGGAAGATTTAGATGCTATTTATGCTCGTAACATCTTAATGCATAAACTTAATGTTGCTTCACCTTACGAAGATGATCTTGACCTTGATTTTATAAAGGATTTGAAAGTTCCGGATATTTTATTAGATGAATTAAGAGAAAATCTCCTTGCAAGCGGAAAAGAAAATGTTGAATTATTGCTCGTAGATATCATGGGTGAACTTTCGCCAAGACCATCTTTTGTCGCGGATAAAGTATTATCTTTGGAAAAAGAAGAACATGGAAAAGGTCTCGATTATTTATTTGATTTAGAAATTAAAAATAACTATATTCAAAAAACAGCGATTGATAAGAATATCTATTTTAAAAAAGAATATAAAGAAGATGATAATTTCTTAGAAATAACTATTAATTTATCAAAACCAGAAAAGAAGAATTCTGATATTGCTAAATTAATAAGTAACAAAGTGACTGTTAAATATCCTAAATGTTTATTATGTAAAGAAAATTTAGGATATGAGGGAAGAAATGACCATCCAGCTAGAGAAAATATTCGTATTGTTCCTTTAATGTTACATGGTGAGCATTGGTTCTTACAATATTCACCATATGCGTATTTTGACCACCATGCAATCATCATTAATGATGAGCATCATAATATGTCAATAAACGATTTGACCTTTATCAAACTTCTTGAATTTGTTAATGTCTTCCCAACTTTCTTTGTTGGATCTAATGCGGATTTGCCTATTGTAGGTGGCTCCATATTGAATCATGAACATTATCAAGGAGGATTACATTTATTACCAGTATTTTATTCTCATGATCGCAAGGTATTTATTAAAAATGATCGAATAAAAGTCTCATCTTTGAATTGGTATAATACAGTTATTCGTTTAGAAGGAAAATATCCTCAAGAAATTTCGGATATGGCAGTTAAAATTTTCCATAAATGGAAAGATTACGATGATTCAAGTGTAGATGTTTTATCTCATAGCGGAGCAACTCGTCATTCGACAATTACTCCAATCGCTCGAAAAATTGGCGATACTTATCAACTAAATTTGATTTTGAGAAACAATCGTTGCTCTACGACTTATCCAGATGGAATTTTCCATGCTCATCCAGAATATCACCATATTAAACAAGAGGGTATTGGATTGATTGAAGCGATGGGATTATTTATTTTGCCACCACGTTTAAAAAGACAAATGGGTTATATTGAAGAAATCTTAACCAGTGATGAAGAGGTAAAGAACTTCTTTAATAAGTATGAAGATTTAAGTATTCATAAACAAATGGTAAATGATTTAATTGCTAAATATGGACGTAATGTTACTGAAGAAGTTGCTAATAAAGCGATTCAAGACTATCTAGCGGAAACATGTAAGAATATTCTATGTAACACAGCGGTATTCAAAAATGATGAAAAAGGAATAAAAGCTTTAGATAAATTTATGGAAGGAATAGGAGATTAAATAAAATGACTTTTGAATCTAGACAAAAAAAATTAATTAAGAAATTTATTACTAAATTTAAATATCATCCAACGGATGTTTTCTCTTCTCCAGGAAGAATAGAATTATTAGGTAACCATACTGATCATAATAATGGTAAAGTCCTTGTATCATCAGTGGATTTATCTATCGTGGCAATCGCAGCTAAAAGAAGTGATAGAAAAATTGTTTTCTATTCTGAAGGATATAGAAAAATGGAAGTCTCATTGAAAAATCTTGAGAAAAATCCAAAAGAATATGGTTCATCAATTGCTTTAATTAAAGGCGTTGTATATTTAATGAAGAAAATCGGATATAAATTAGGTGGATTCTCTGTTGTTAGTAATTCGACAATTTTTAAAGGAGCAGGTGTTTCTTCATCCGCGGCATTTGAAGTTCTTGTCGCTAAGATTATGTCATATTTATATAATGATGATCGTATTCAACCTTTTGAATTAGCGAAGATTGCTCAATTTGCCGAATCAATTTATTTTAACAAACCATGTGGTTTATTAGATCAATCAGGTATAGCTTTAGGTGGAGTTAATTTTATTGACTTTAAGTCTACAACTCAACCAGAAATTAAAAATATTAAAGTTGATATTCCAGGATATCAATTTATGTTGATTAATACTGGTGATGATCATACTCAATTAACACCATGTTATGCGGCGATTAAAGATGAGATGAAACAAGTGGCAAAATTATTTGATAAAGAAGTTTTAAGAGATGTTGATGAACAAGAATTCTTATCTCGCGAAGATGAGATAATTGCTAAGACTTCTCAAAGAGCTTTTTTAAGAGCTAAACATTATTTTGAAGAAAATAGACGTGTGCAATGCGCATATGAAGCATTGGAGAAAAAAGATTTTGAAACCTTCTTTAAGATGTTAGATGAATCAGGACAATCATCATATTATCAATTACAAAATTGTTATGTAGAATCAGAAAATGAAAAATTACCTCAAGCATTAAAATTTGCTCGTGAAGTGGATCCAGAATGTCATTATCGTGTTCATGGCGGAGGATTCGCTGGAACTATGTTGATGATTGTTAAAAATGAAAAACTCGATGAAGTTTTACCAAAATTAGAAGAAAGATTTGGTAAAGAAAATGTCATGAAAGTTTCTTTGTCTGATCATGGTACATATCATGTAAGAGATATTCCAAGAAGAGAGAAAAAGGTTGTAACTGAATAAATTAAAAATTTATATTAAAGGCTGAAGATTATGACTCTTCAGTCTTTTTGTTTTTATAAAATCTTTCTTTTAAGGCTTTTTTTAATCTTTTAAGTCCATATTTTATCTCTTTCAAATCACCAGAATATGATAATCGGCAAAATCCCTCATGATAAAATAATGATCCTGGTAAAAGTCCAATTTGGTAAGTATCAGCAAGTTTTTTACAAAAATCAAAGGATGATACATGAAATTTTTTTATTGAGAAGAAAAGATAAAAACCTCCTTGACTATCAAAGAAATCTAAGTTTAATTTTTTTAAATATTTTTTTACATATTTGCAATTATCTCGGTAATGAAGGATGTTAGTTGAATTTTTTAAAGCTGTTTCCATTGCGTCTAACATGAATTCACTTTGACAAACATTTATATGGTGATGTAATGCTTGACAATGTTTTATCAAAGTGGCGTCACCTAAAATATACCCTAGCCTCCATCCAGTCAATTGATGTGATTTAGAAAGGGTGTTAATAACGATAATTCGTTTAAATAAATCTTCATATTCTAATAGACTGTATGATTTTGAAAATGATATTTCTTGGTAAGTATTATCAAGAATTATATAACAAGATTGATTCTTTAAAATTTGATGGAACATCTCACTTTCTGCTTTAGAAAGAATCTTTCCGGTGGGATTATTTGGGTAATTTAAAATGATAGCTTTAGTTTTATTGTTAAGTAATTTTTTTAAAACTTTAAAGTTTATAGAAAAATCATCGTTTGAATATAAGGTAATAATTTTGCCACCTAAATAGGAAATTAAATCATTATATAAAGGATAATTAGGACTGATTACGATGACTTCATCTTTTTCATTTAATATAGTAGAAAGCACAAGAAATAATCCTTCGGTAGAACCATTGCAAATTAAGCAATTTTCAGAAGTATAATTTACCTTATTAAAATTATTTTCATATTCACAGATTGCGTTTAATGTAGATGTTTTACCTTTTGAAGAAATGTAATGGTCATTATCACTAAGCAAAGATTTAATTAGAGTATCTTTTATATTTTTATCGACAGTTAGTGATGATTCTCCATAAGTTAAAAGACATATTTGAGGAATTGTTTTTAAATAATTGTTAAAGTCAGATATTGAGTAAGTATGTAATGTTGAGATCTTATAATTATATTTCATCAATTAATTTTATGATTGGTAATGATTTTTTAGTATGTAAAATGTGCTTAATGAATATTATTTTATGAGGGATATAAAGTGAAAATTGAAAAATATCAAGCAAATGGTAATGACTTTCTTATTGTCGAGAAAATTCTTTCTAAAAAGAAAATTAAAAACTTATGTTCAAGGCATTTTGGAATAGGCGGAGATGGATTAATACTCTATAATAAAGAAGATAACTATGTTGAATTCTTTAATGCTGATGGAAGTAAAGCTACTTTATGTGGTAATGGAATAAGATGTTTAGGTTTATATTTAAAAAAACATTATTTAGCTAATGAATTTGAAGTTTATCTAAAAAAGAACATTGCTCGAATTAAAGTTTTAAAAAACGATGAAATAAAAATTTATTTGAAAACTAAAAATGAAGATGTTTATAAAATAAAAAAGAGTCATGATAATCAGTTTTATTTAATTGATATCGGCAATAATCATGCAATAAGTATTGTTGATAATCTAACGAATGTTAAAAGTAAGAAATGGGATAATATTATTGATGGCAAAGCGTATAATTTAAACTTTGTAAAAATTGTCGATGTTAATAAAATAAAAGTTCTTACTTATGAAATAGGAGTAGGATTTACTTTATCTTGTGGCAGTGGTAGTTTATCAAGTGCCATAGTGTTAAATCGACTAAATTTAATTCCTAAAAAAGTTGAAGTTATAAATGAAGGTGGAAATGTTTTTATAAATTTAGATGAATATTCTCTTTTAGGTAAAGCAAAATTTGTGTTTGAATGCGAATATGATGAGACAATTTGAAATTATCACGGCATTAATAACACCATTTAAAAAAAATGGTGCTATTGAGATAAAGAAACTTATAAATCTTATCGAGGAACAAATAGAAAATGGTATCACTTCTTTTGTCTTATTTGGTACAACTGGAGAAGGATCATCGATTTCATGCTCAGAAAAATTAAAAGCAATAAAAAAAATAACTAATTATTTTAAATCTAGTATTTATCTTTTAATTGGAATATCGACACTTTCTACTTCAGAAGCCATTAAGCAAGCCAAACTATATTCTAAATATCCAATAGATGGACTATTGGTTTTAACTCCGACTTATTTGAAAACTAATGAGGAGGGAATATTATCTCATTTTAATGCGATTGCTGAAGCTTCATTAAAAAATGTTTATTTATATCATGTTCCTTCTAGAACAGGACAAAATTTTGATATGAAATTACTACGAATTTTAAAGCAACATCCCAATATTAAAGGAATTAAAGTTGCGAGTACATCTTTAAAGTGTTTAGCGAGTGCTTTAGAATTTCAATCATTCAACTTTCAAATTTATAGCGGAGAAGATCTATTATTGCTAGATTCATTAAAGATGGGCGCTATGGGCATAATTTCTGTTTCTAGCAACATTTATCCAAGAATGATGAAAAAGGTCGTTAATTTATATTTGCTCAATCAAAAAGACGGGGCAGAAGCGCTATTTAATCAATATAAATCCAGTATAGAAAGTCTTTTTCTTGAACCGAATCCAATTGGAGCGAAATATTTTTTAAGTTTAAATAATAAAATTGATTTAAGATATCGCCTTCCATTAACTTATCCAAGTTTGGAAGTGATGAATATAATTAAAGAAAGGTATTTAGAAGATATATGATAGATATATTATTAGTTGGTAAGGGGAAAATGGGGTTAGAAATTGCTAAATTATCTAAGAATATTAAAGATTGTATTTCTAATAAGGATGAATTGAAGCAATTATCTGCGACTTATCAAGGAATTATTGATTTTTCACATCCAGATAATACTAATGAGATTTTGAAATATGCTCTAAAACATAATTTGCCATTAGTCATCGGAACAACAAATTTATCGTATGAACAAGAAAAATTAATTGATCAAGCGAGCAAAAGAATTCCTATTTGTTATGAAAGCAATTTTTCTTTAGCGTATCAAAAAATTAAAAAAGCCTTGATTAATCTTGTTAGTTTAAAAACAAAAAAGATTATCATTATCGATATTCATCATATTTCTAAAATTGATTCCCCAAGTGGGACGGCAAAAGATTTAAAAAAGTATTTAAAAAAATTATTTCCATCTATTGAAATAGAAATAATTTCTCATCGTAAGGGAAATGTTGTAGGTATCCATAAAATTGTCATTTTAGAAGATAATGATACCATGGAGTTAAGTTTTAAAATCCATAAAAGAGAAGAGTTTGCTTTAAATGCCTTAAAGGCTTTGAATATTTTATCTTTTAAAGAAAAAGGATTATATTCTTACGATAATTTGGTGAATGAAAATGAAAAAAATAAATAATGCTTGGGCTTATTTAATATTAAAAAATGATTATCAAGATAAATGCTTTTTCTTACATAGTGATAAAAAAGCACTTATCAATAATGATTTAACTTGGATTAAAAATTATATTTATGAACATAGAGATGAAATTGAAGAGTATAAAATATATTTAAATGGTAAAAATTGTGGTTATTCATTATTGAATTATCTAGATCTTGATGTACGAATTGAACCAGGAGCAATTATAAGAGAAGGAGTTATTCTAAATAAAGGAGCAATCGTATTAATGAATGCAACAATTAATATTGGAGCGGTGATTGGTTCAAATACGATGATTGATATGGGCGCGGTAATTGGTTCTAATGCTGAAATTGGTAGCAATTGTCATATTGGCGCTAATGCGGTTATTGCAGGGAATATGGAACCATATTCGGATAGGAAAGTCATAATTGAAGATGATTGTTTTATCGGCGCTAATAGTGTTGTTTTATCGGGGGTTAAAATCGGAAAAGGAAGTATAATTGGAGCTTTAACTTTGGTTAATGAAGATGTTCCTGAAAACTCGGTTGTCTATGGTATACCTGGAAAGATTAGGCAAAGTAATACTGCAAAGGATAAATGCAAGTTAAATGAGAATTTAAGAAAATGAATATCAACGATATATTTCATCATCTTCACACTATCGCGGAATTATCTTATCAAGAAAAAAATACTCAGCAATTTATCGAAAATTATTTTAAAAATCATAAATGTAAAATTTATAAATATAAGACAAGCATTATAATTTATTTTGATTTAAATAAGTCAGAAACTATAGGGTTTAGATGTGAAGAAGACGCTTTACCTATTCAAGAAGTTAATGATAATCAATACAAAAATAACGAAGGTCATATGCATGCTTGTGGACATGACGGCCATATGTCAATGATGATTAAATTAGGAGACTATATTAATGATAATCTCGCTTCAATGAAATATAATGTGATTTTGATTTTTCAAATGGCAGAAGAATGTGCTTTTGGAGCAATAGATTTAATTAATAATAGTATTTTAAATTCGCTAAAGATTAAATATATTTTTGCATTTCATCTTTTCCCAGGATTAAAAGAGGGATACTTATTTGCTAAAAAAGGGCAAATGCTAGCTAAGTGCATGGAATTAGATGTAATTTTTAAAGGAAAATCATCGCATGTTGCAAACAAAAATCAAGGAACTGATGCCAATGAAGCAGGATATTTGTTTATTAAGAATATAAAAAAATTGGCGATTATGCATAAAAAGGATGTCACTTATTTATTTGGAACGATTAATGGGGGTTGCTTGCGCAATATCGTTTCATCATCTTGCATCATAAAAGGAACGCTTAGGGTATTTGATGAAAATATTGGAGCAAAAATTATTAAAAAAATAAAATTAATCTTAAATAAGATACAAAGAAAAACTAAATGCATTTGCAGTTTAAAGATAAATGATAATTATAAAGTTGTTTTTAATAATAATGCACTATATGAAAAAGCTAAAAAAATAATACCGATTTATAATACCGACAAAAAATTAATTGGAGATGATTTTTGTCATTACCAAGATTTATGTCCGTGTTTATATATTTTGTTAGGAATTGATTCTTCACCATTACATAGTGAAACCTTTTTGTTTAATGAACATGTTTTAAATATTGGATTAGATAATTTGAAAAAACTATTATTTATTTAAAATGACGATAAATCATCAGGCGATGTGATATTTATTGGGCCATTAGAAAAAGAAAATGAGACCTGGGCATCAATATTATATTTTTCAACACCTTTAAAGACTTCTTCATAATTTATTTGTGAGACATCATCAGTGAAGTTACTGATGATTTTATTGGCTTCAGTATTAATGGTATTCATTAATAAATTTAAACCTTTGATTATTTGATTTCCATCTATAAATAAAGATAATTTAAATTTATAAGCAGTGGCATCTAATTGAAGTAATTTCTCATTTAATGATTTGATATCATTTAATTTTGCTTCATCAATACCAAATGAATCAGGATTTATTATAAATGAATTAGTTAATCCAATAAGAAAATTAATTAAACCATCAAAATCAATTTCAATGGATAATTCTTGATTGTTATTTTCAAATAAGAGCAATTGATCAGCACATATTTTAATAAATTGCATTACTGGAATATAATCATATTTATTCTCGGGGGTTAAACCGACATCAATTCCAAAATATTTTTTAATTGGCTCTTGAAGATTATAAAATGCATCAATCGCTTCCTCATCGCTAATGGCATCAGAAACGATATATTGATATAAAAAAATGATTTCATCAATATATGTTTGTTCTTTGTATTCATTAGGCCATTCACTTACATCATCATAAGAAAGAAGGGTTAAAGCTTTATCGCGATATGATAAAATTGTTGAAGCAAAATAGCGATTAAAATTAAAGTTATTTATTTTTCCTTTTCCGTTAAAATATCCAGGAAGGTTAAAACTTTCTAAATTAGATAAGTCATAATAAAATTCTGGATTATGATAATAAATCATGTTATGAGAATTCATAGATTTTTCATGTGTTTGATAATTATCTAAAGAATATCCATCATTCATGGTGTCCATTAAAATATAAGCTTGGGTTTTATCATCATTATTATAAGAAGATGTATCTTGGTTATTTTTTATCGCATCAATTAAATCTTTTAAAGAATTTGGTTTATTTTCAACTTCCTTTTTAGCGGCTTTAACATCATAATTCATTTCAACGCAATCAACATTTGTTGTAGTGATTATTTTTTCATAGTCAATGGTATTTGTTGTAGTGTTATCGTCAATATTGTTTATTAATAAAGTGCCAGTTAAATCATTCACTACATTCATTTTTTGATTAATTATTGTAGAAAAAAAATCTTCATTAATTAATGCTTCTTTCAAATTAATTCTTGTTTTATCAAAACATTGGGCTATTTTTAACGAGGTTTCGTTTATATAGGTTACTCCGTATTGATCAGTATATTGATCTGATGAATTTTCATTTGAAGAATAATCACTTTCAATACTACTTAATAAAGAGTTAAAAGATGATGAACTTTTAGATTGTTCACTTGAAGAATCATTTGTGTTGCAACTTGTTAAGGCTAGTGTTGCTAATAATAAAATAAAAAAACGTCTTTTCATATTTTAATTATATAATAAAACTTTAAGGAGTTGTTATTTTTTTATTTTTAAATATAAAAATATTTAATTTATAAAGATAAAGATGTTATCATTTTACCATGAGAGCGTGGTGAAATTGGTATACACGTTGGTTTCAGACGCCAATGCTTATAGCTTGTGAGTTCAAGTCTCATCGCTCTCACCATTAAGAAACAACTGTGCTAATACGAGATTTTATGCTCAAATTAGCACTTTTTTGTTATTTTAGGGCATTTTTACTAGGGTTCAAGTCCCTTTTTAGTAAAATTGCCTAGTTTTTTATTGCATTGTATTGTATTGATTCAACTTCATAAAAAAGCTTTAGTGTATTTTCACACGATAGGTACATGATTGCTCACCTTTCGTGTTACTCGTGTAAATAACATATTTCTTTTATAAATAGGTTTATTTTTAATAATTATTCCCCTTTTTTATTGGATGGATAAAAAAATTTTTGAAAAAAGGTGTTCAAAATGAAGATTTTTGTCCCTTATCTATTGAAGGAGGTAAGTTATATGGTTAAAGAAGAAGTTATTAAGCTTAAAATTGAAGGAAAATCCTACAGTGAAATTTCAAGAATCTTAGGAGTAAATGAGTCTACAGCTAAAACTATTTATAATAGATTTAAGAAT
>CABUOQ010000009.1 GCA_902493275.1 uncultured Bacillota bacterium
TAATTACTTTTATAAAAATTTTAATTTCCCTATTGTTTTTTAATAGTTAGTCTCCATACAAAAATTAAATTTTAAAATTTCTATCACCATTTGAGATTTTCTAAGATTATATTTCTTCTAAAAATAATGCTTTTTTAGGGCAAAAAGAAGAGCATTTACCACATGAAATACATTTTTCATAATTTATATTAGGTGCACTATTAATGTGTGTTTGTGTTAAGGCACCAACCGGACATACCTTAATCGCTGGGCAAGGGTGATTTTGAGGGCAATTTTCTATTCTGATTGTTAATCTTCGCATTTTTATACTTCCTTTCAATAATAATTCATAAAAATTTTATTTATTATAATATTTATATCTTAAACAATAAATTTAAATTCAAAATTCCATAGTACTCTTTTACACTTAATAAATGGGCCTTTAGCTTCAAAATCATAATCTACCCCATCATCCCATCCTCCGAAACCATCTAGAATAGTCCATTTAAATTCACTATTATCATAATCAAATTTTGAAACAAGAATTTCACCGATCTTATTTTCAATATCTTCTTCTATGATATCTATAAATTTTAGATTAATTTTACAATTATCCATCGTGATAAGAGTTAGGGTTAATTTTTTATCTTCTCTAATCGAATTTTTTATAATCGCGTCATGAAAATCTCTTGATACCATTTCTAAATTTTTTATATCGCTTTTTGATTTAAGTTCATACCACTCTGGAATTTTAATTTCTTTGACACAATCTTTTAAATGACGTATTTCAGAAATCTCAATAGTATCGAATTGTTCAAGTCTGGCAATAATATTTTTATCTTCAATGATTTCATTTAAACCATGCCATTTTTTATTAATAATAAAATCATTTTCATCATAATCAAATATAAAAGCTTCATCATATAAATTGTGCCCACTTCTGAATTTGATCTTTTCTTTTCGATACATCGGTATCATCTTTATCGATTTATATTCTTTATCAAAAATAATTATTTTAATATCCCAGAACTTTTTTTCATTCGATATTGCTAAAACCTGTGATATATATTGTTTGTCATTATCCTTTATCAATGCTAACATAAAAATTAATTTCTCCTTTTGATTACAATTCATATTTAAATAAGCATTTACAAAATATATTTCATCTTCTAATATAATTTGCAGTTATAAAACCAATTTCTTCCTTTATGTCTTTTAACTTTAATTTGATTTCTTTATTACCTTCTTCAAATAGTCTAATTCCACCACATAAGATTATAGGAATAGTTGTAATTTGATATTCATCAATTAAACTCTCTTATACATTGATCAATTAAATTAGCTCCGCCACATATCCAAATATCTTTTCCATTTTCTTGCTGAAGTGTATCTATCAAATTTTTAATATTTGTTTTTATGTATTTAATGTTTGTTGCGTCTTCAATTGCTTCATTAGTTAAAACATAACTTTTTAAATCTTCATACACCCATCTATCTAGCGATAGCTCATTTTTGATTTGTTTATATGTTTTAGCTCCTAGAATAACAGTATCTATATTCTTAATAAAAGTTTCATATCCGTAATCACTATCATAATTTTCGTTATTTCCTGCAATCCAATCTACACTACCATTATTATCTGCGATAAATCCATCTAAACTTTGTGAAATATATAAAATAACTTTGCACTTAAACAATCATCAACTCCTATAAAATAATATTTATTATACATTATTCTATCATAATTATTTGATTTTTAAATCTTCTTTTTCAAAATTATCTTTTGAACAATTTCTTGTTACTTGAAAAAGTAAATGCAACAATAAAAACAAATATTTAAATTTAAGTAATTCCAAAAAAATGATAATAGTATATTTTATAATTATTGTCATATATTAACGATAATAGTCGAAACTTAGGACATAAATGTACTAACTTTCTAAAAACGCAATGTTATTTGCTTGCATTTATCCTTATTTTTTGCTAAAATATAGTCGAAACTTACGGCATAAATGCCATTACATTCTAACAGGAGAACTAAATTATGATTAAAAGAGATTTCTATTTAGATCAAATCATTGAAAGGATGTGGAATGGAAATATCAAAGTTATTACAGGAATTAGACGCGGAGGAAAATCAACGCTTCTTTTTGACTTATTCAAAGAATACTTACTTAGAGCAGGAGTTAGTGAAAATCATATAATAGAAATTGAGTTAGATAAACGAAAATATTATAAATTTAGAGATCCAATTTATCTTTGTGATTATATTGAGAACATCGTTAAAGAAAAAAAAGAAGATAAATATTATCTTTTTATTGATGAGGTTCAACTTACAAAAATGGTCAAAGATCAAGAAAGTGGGATAGAAGTAAGTATATACGATATGTTAAACGAGTTAAAGGCATATTCTAATCTAGATTGTTATGTTACGGGTAGTAATTCAAAAATGCTTTCAAGTGATATCGCTACAGAGTTTCGTGGAAGATCAAGTCAAATAAAAGTATATCCATTTTCTTTTGCAGAATTTTACTCCTATAGAGGCGGTGTGGCAAGCGAAGCATTAGAAGAATATATGCTTTATGGTGGTATGCCAGGACTTATCAATGAACCAACAACCGAACGAAAAAGAGCATATTTAAAAAATCTTTATGATGAAATCTATATTAAAGATTTAGTTGAACATGCAAAAGTTCAAAGACAAGATGTTTTGGAAGAAGTGCTTGATTATTTAGCGTCTTCCATAGGTTCTTTAACAAACGCAAATAAAATTACGAGAGCTATTAACACAAAAGCATCTAGCAAAATCTCTGATGATACGATTGCTAAATATCTTAAACATACGATTGACGCTTTCCTTATTTCCGAAGCAAGAAGATATGATGTGAAAGGAAAAAGATATTTTGATTATCCAAATAAATATTATTATTCTGATGTAGGTCTTAGAAATGTAAGATTAAATTATCGACAAATTGATGCTGGACATATCATAGAAAATATGATTTATAACGAACTCATAAGACGTGGATATTCTGTTGATGTAGGGGTGGTTGAAGATAGGAGTACTGGTAGTAAAAAATTAAAAGAGATAGATTTTGTAGTCAATAATTTTGATAAGAAAATCTATATTCAATCTGCGCTTAGAATGGATGAAGAAAAAAAGAAGGAAACAGAACTTGATTCTTTGAAACTTACAGCAGATTTCTTTAAAAAAATTGTGATAAGAAATGATATACCTACAAGTTTTTATGATGATGAAGGAATAATGCATTGTAGACTTATAGATTTTTTATTGAATAATGTTGAGTTATTTTAATTACATCAATCAAATATAAGATTATACAAAATTACAAGAGTATACTAAAAATCAACAATCTGTCATTTTAGATATTTTTAAAAGTTATGAATAAAACAGTTAATAAATTCATTAAAACTATTAATATCAAATATTGCTTTATTTCATAATTTTATGATAATAACCCATCAATTAAATTCAACGACTTAATAACATCATAAGAATTTATGTAGTTTCTATCCATAGACAATATAATCTTTTCATAATTATCCGATATCATGCGTAAAGGTTTTAATTCTCTTTCTCGTGTTTCTTGCAAATACATACTCTCAGTTACTTGAATATATAGTTTCTCGCTTGGTTTTTCGGCTATTAAATCTACTCCTATATCTCCTATATTACCAATATATACCCGATAATCTCGTCTAATTAATTCTATGAATACGATATTTTCTAAGATGTTACCCCTATCAATATCACGATAGCCAAGTAATATATTTCTAAATCCAATATCGATAATATAATTCTTTTGCAATGCTTTCAGTAATTGTTTTCCTTTTATATCATATCTTCCAACTGAATAAAAAACAAAGGCACTATGTAATATATCGATATACTTATTCGCGGTTTTACTATCAACATTCTTTCCTCTTCCATTTTTAATATCACCTTCACTAGATAAAACATTCTTAATGTTATTATGTGAAGTAATACTACCAATTCTCTAAGAATCGGCATTCCTATAAATTGTAAATATTACTTGCATAGTTATAAAAACTAAGATAATTAGAAAAAGCAATTTATTAATAGTTTTGGACTTGTAAGTACGAAACTTTATATTGTTCAATGTTTTTTAAGAACCATTTTTATTTAAATAAAAAAGACCGACATCATGTATCAGTCTTACTCTTTTAAAAATGGTGCCCCCTCGCGGAGTCGGACCACGCACGGATCCTTACCATGGATCTGTTATACCGATTAACTAAGGGGGCAACTTTATTTGCCTATTAATCATAGCTAATCTTATCCTAATAGTCAACTAATTTTATACATTTAATCAACCTAATTAATCACTGGTAATTTAAAAACGACATCTTTATCGCTTTATATATTTTATGCATCATCTTATCGCTTAGATGAATTTTACCATTTTCTTTATTTTGCATTCTACCAACTCGTCTTTTTGAGATAGATCTAATCGCATCTAATTTTAAATAAGAATGATAATCTTTATCTTTTCCAAGTTCTTTTATATAACCTAAATCAAAACAAAACAACGAGTCATTATTTTCTTTTGAAGTTAATGGTATAACTACTAGATTACCTAAAGAAACAAGAATGACCACTGCATAATGTCCCTTAGTATTGTAATCAGATAATTCAGCGCCAATGTTTATCCCAAATTCGCACCAAATCACATCACCAGGCGTAATATTATCTGGCTGAGGGCGATAAGATTTTTTATGAATTGAATCGGCAAAAAAAGTGGTCTTTGTATCAAGCCATGATAAATACTCATTGACAACTTGTTTATCAATTCCTTTAAGTTTCTTTTCGATGGATAGATAAGTCATCATATTTTTATGATCAATATCATTAGCCAATTAAGTTCACCTAATGATAATATATGTATTTTTTTACTCAATGATTAATTTTGCATATAAATCGTATGCATCTGCATCATTTATTTCAAATTTTACCTTTTGTCCAAGTGTCAATTCACCATCATAATAAACAAAAATACTTCCATCGATATCATCTGGTGCATTAAAGCCGCTTCTAATCTTATAACAATAAATGTCCTCATCATATCCAATGATAATTCCATTTGATACTTGACCAATGCGTTTTTTATTATTTTCTAAAGATATCTTTTTTTGAATTGACATGATTTTTCTATAACGCTTATCTTTGGTCTTTTTTAGCACTTGATCAGGCATATCACATGATAAAGTCCCTTCTTCACGCGAATAAGTAAAAGCTCCTAAATGGTCAAATTTAACCTCTTTAACAAAGTCGCATAATATTTGAAAATCTTCTTCAGTTTCACCTGGGAAGCCTACAATTAAAGTTGTTCTTAAAATGGCATTAGGAACTCTTTGACGAATCTTCTTAAATAAATTAATCAAATAATCATGATCTCCTCTTCGATGCATCGCCTGTAATATTTTATTCGAGGCATGTTGCACGGGAATATCAAAATAAGGAGTCAATCTTTCTTCGCTACCAATTAAATCGATTAGTTCATCACTTATTTCATCAGGATATAAATAAAGAAGTCTAATGTAATCAAATTCAGGAATTTTTAATAATTCTTTTAACAAAGTCACAATATTGACATCTTTTAAATCTTCACCATAACGAGTTGTATCTTGAGAAATAACTACTAATTCTTTAACATTTTGCTTAGCGATATCTTTAGCTTGTAAAATTAAATCTTCCATTTTATATGATCTAAATCCACCTCTAATTAAAGGTATCGCACAATAAGTGCAACGATTATTACATCCTTCAGATATTTTTAAAAAGGCTGTATATGAAGGAGTTGATAATACTCTTTTAGAAAATGAAAGTTCACCTTTAAATTGTCTTTGCTTTATAACTTCATTTAATAATTCACTAAAATGAGGATAATCTTTTATCGAAATAAATAAATCTACTTCTGGAATTTCTTTTTTTAATTCTTCTTTATAACGTTCAACTAAACAACCAGTGACAATTAAAATTTTATGATATTTTGCCATTTCTAAAATGGTGTCTATTGATTCTTGCTTACTTGAATCAATGAAACCACAAGTATTGACAATTATTATATCGCTTTGATCAATATCATTTACAATTTTAACTTGGTTATCCTTAAATAAATAAGCGATAGTTTCTGAATCAACACGATTTTTCGCACATCCTAATGAGATAATACCTACGTTCATTTATAAACTTCCTCCCAGCATCTTTTTTACTTCTTTTAAGATCACTAGCTCTCTTTTATATACAACTTTAGCAAAGCGACTTTGAGGGTTTTCATAAATTTTTATCGCGTCATCTAACGGATAAAAATCAAAGCCGATTATCATATTTTTTTCATATTCTTCTTGGTTTTTTTCACCTTGAGAAATTATTCTTGCTAAAAAATAATTTGAAATATTATGACGATAGATAATATTATAATCATCCTCAATACATCCTATTTCTTTAATTATTTCAATATTAAGTCCGCATTCTTCTTTAACTTCGCGAATACAAGCTAGGGCTAAACTTTCATTTTCTTTAACTCCTCCACCAGGAGTTTCTACATTGTTTGATTCACCAAATTTATCATTGCGATAGGTGCGTTCTAATAAAACTTCATTCTTATCATTTATAATTACTGCACGCGCAATCAATCTATTATGCGAGATATATGAAAAAGGATATTCTTCATCAATAAATGTAGCTAACTTATCCATTATTATTCTCCAAATGAGTGGTTATTTTTTCTTTGCCATGATAATAAATTTTTTCAATAATTCCTCCACCTAAGCATATATCATTAAGATAAAATACCGCGGCTTGACCTGGAGTTACAGCTTTAATTTCATAATCATAGATAACTTCAATCGTATCATCATCAATAAATTTAATTTTGACATCATTATCTTTTTGGCGATATCGGAATTTGCAACCAACACTAAGATAATCATCAACTGGTTTTTGCTTATAGGTCCAGTTAATATTTTTAACAATCGCTCTATCTGACATTAAGTACTCATTTTCATCACCTTGAGCGACGTATAAAATATTCTTATTAACATCTTTAGCCACCACAAACCATGATTTAGGATCAATGCCTTTAATGCCTCCGATTCCTAGACCTTTTCTTTGTCCAAGAGTGTAATATAAAACTCCATCATGACTGCCAACGATTTTATTAGTTTTGATATCGATAATATCACCCTTTTTCGCTGGAAGATAATTATTTAAGAACTGTTTAAAATTACGTTCTCCAATAAAACATACTCCCGTAGAATCTTTTTTATCTGCTACTATTAAATCTAATTCATGAGCGATACGTCGAACTTCATCTTTAGTAATATCACCTAAGGGAAATAAAGTATCCTTTAATTGTTCTTCATTAACCTGTGACAAGAAATATGTTTGATCTTTATTTTGATCAAGACATTTACTTAAATAGACATAGCCATCTTGATCTTCTATTCTTTTAGCGTAGTGACCCATGGCAATCATATCAAAGCCATTATCAAAAGCGAACTTTCTAAAAGTTTCAAATTTAATAAATTTATTACAAAAAATATCTGGATTAGGAGTTCTACCTTTTTTATATTCATCTAAAAAATAAGAAAAAACATAATCCCAGTATTCTTTTATAAAATCGATACGATATAATTTAATACCTAATTTTTCTGCGACTTTTAAAGCATCTTGATAATCTTTTTCTTGAGGACAAACGCTATCGTTAATTGTTGGATTACCTAAATAATCGTTATTCAAAGATGAATCCCAATTACGCATAAATCCCCCTGCAACTTCATATCCTTGCTTTTTTAATAGATATGCAGCGACGGCTGAATCTACTCCTCCAGATAAGCCAATCATCACTTTCTTCATTTATAAATCCTCACTCGAAATAATAATAGTAGTTGGTCCATCATTAATCAACTCTATTTTCATATCCGCGCCAAAAACACCATCTTTTAAGATATAACCTTGATCCTTAATGTATTTTAAGGCGTAATCATATAATGGCTTTGAAACTTCACCACGTGCAGCTAAATTAAAAGAAGGTCTTCTTCCTTTTTTTACATCAGCATATAAAGTAAATTGACTTATACACATTACTTCTCCACCGATATCATTTAATGATAAATTCATCTTACCTTCATTATCAGCGAAGATTCTTAAAGATAAAACTTTCGCTAAAGTCTTTTCAATAATCGCTTCGTTATCTTGATAATTAAATCCCACGAACAATAAAAATCCTCGATTAATAGAAGAATGAACTTGCTTATCGATAATACAGCGCGCACTTTTAACAACTTGTAATAATACTTTCATAAGATAATTATAATATTTATATTATTTTTTTTCTAGATTAGACGAGATATATAAAAAAAATCATTCACAATATATAGTTAATGAAATTATTATGCTGCCACTCAATTATGCAGATACTTCAAAAACAAGCAAATATAAAGTCGATGAAGAATTTACCAAATAAGATATATAACTAGTTTTGAAAAAGGCCTAAAGAAAGTTCAAAAACATGGAAAAGATCTTGATAAACTATTTGCAATAATTGAAAAACTAGCCAATGACGATCCTTTATAATCAAAAAATATAAGATCTTACTGTTATTTTAATCAATCAAATCCGCAAAGTTATCCAACGGATTATGAGATTATCTTTATTTAGTTTTATGTTTCAAACACGCCGCTTACTATAATCGTTTCCAATGCTTTTATGGTTTCTTCATAAGTAACGGATTTAGATAAAAGTTTTTCCGTATTATCCTCATAGTCCTTTTCGAAAAACTTTGTGTCAATCATCTGTCGAAGCAATTTAGGAACGCTTACACCATCTTGCGCCGAATAGCATTTTGCATTTGATTTTCTATCCTCACGCACTTCCTTTACAAGAGTTTTTAGATTATCGTCTAAAGTCACAAGCGTGAGCAAACGTGATAAATCATAAATATGTCTCGAATGCCTTTCCTTCTTGTCGTCTAACATATAATCGCACACCGCAAAAACCTTGTCAACAAGAGTTCTGTCAAGTGTTTGAACACGAATTTCAAATGGTTCTAATTCATACTGCGCGATTGCCTCATCATTGCCAACCGCTTTAAGGTAGTCATATATCATTGACGACGCTTTTTTTAACTCATCAGGAAACGCCTTTACAATAAATACGGTTTCAATAAGCAATTGCGAATTTAAACCCAATAAACTATATCTTGCGGAATAGTCTATTTTATAACAGTTATAATCTTTGCGGCTTCTTATTTCGCTCTCGTTTAACAAGTTCAATCCGAGGTTATTACAGATTTCTACAATTGTATATTTGAGACTTCTGCGCTTGCTTTGTGATTGATGTTTAGAATCCAATGTAATATCAATATCTTCCGAAAATCTATCTATGATCTTATAACACTTTGATAATGATGTACCACCCTTAAATAGTAAGTTTGGAACTTTTTTTGCGAGTTCACAAAGAACAAGTGTGACATAATAATCTTTTTCGATTATAGCGGGAGATACATTAAAATGTCTGCTCGCTGCTCTTATTGCTATATCAAAATTTTCTTTATTCTTGTGTAAAACCATTTAACACTCCACTAAATATTAGTTTTTTTGTCGTTTGTGAGGGAAAAACTCTTGCGAGAGATATCAAGTCGGCATTATTCACTTTGTTTTCTCTCATATATCTTGCAATTGATTTTCTTGCTCTATCGCCAATATCGGTTGTTTTTCCAATTTCTGAAAGCAACTGCAAAATGGTATAGGCATGTGCGTTTTTACGGTCAATCTTGCAACGTGATTTTCGGAGAATTATCGTTCTTCCGTCTATCATTATTTTCCTACATCTCGTTGATTCATTATTACTAACAATTTCTATCGTATTCGGCATTTGGCTTGTAACCGAGAACATATTTTGTAAATTCAATCCACTATATACTCCATACACATCGTCCTTATAAGAAACATATTTTTTATTAATCACATCTTCTGCTGTAATAGTTGAAATACCCATAATGCTTTTTTTAGGAATAAAGTAAACGCCGGTATCAAAATTGATAATCTCACCCATTTTCTCTGCTTTGTCTATGAGTCTAAATACATAAGCGCGGGAATATTCGCTGAACATTTCCAATATCTCGTTTGTAAATATTGGCTCGTTAGTATTAAATTTTGCTTTTAATCGTTCTGCTAACATTTTTATCACCTCTATATATAGTATGCGCGATCACACTATTAGTATACTCTTTTCGACATTTTTTGTAAATAATTGTGGCTTATATTTTCTCTTATTTTTTCCGTTACAAACGATTATTTTGAACTATTTACGATGTAGTTCAGGCAATTTATCGGGTGTAAGTTTGCTCTCGTCAATCGACACAACTTTTACTCTAATCTCGTTCATATATTTTATTTCTCGATTGCAACATCAAGCGTAAAAATGAAAATCTCGAAGTTTTTAACGAGAATCACATCACAATTATCATACTTTGTCATTAAGCAAAAGTTACAAAGTTTCATTATATCCGCTTCTCGTATTCAATGATTATGCGAATTGATTTCATTCCTCGCTCTTTACAATAAAAAAAGAGGACTTAATTTTGTTCTAACCCACTAAATTATCAAATTATTTTTATTCAAATATTAATAGAAAACTATTAATTAATATAAGATAAATACTTTGTTGGATATAAATTATTGACTATCTTAATTGTTGGTAATAATAATGAAACAATAACTCCCACGCCTAGCGCAGAGAAGAAAACATATGGCGCATTATAAACTAATGCTGGTCCAAAAGCATAATCATAAAAAATTACTGAATCAATACTTGCCATAAACCATCTTATGACAGCACATACACCAATACAAGCAATTAAAATTCCATAACTTATAGCTACTCCTTTGGGATTATCTTTTTGAAATAATTTATTGATTAGTCTACCAAATATTCCTAATATTGCGATGCACCCAAAAGCGATAAAATATTCTAATGGATAAGTTTGAATACCATATTCATCAAGTAAACAACTTGATAAACCAAAAACGATACCTCCACTTATTAAACCTTTAAACCAACCATGTCTTAAAGCGATAACATATAAAGGAACCATACAAATATTAATTGATCCTCCCGTTGCTCCTACACCGATTCTAATGAATCGATCAAGTAAAATAGCCATTGCGCAAAGCATTGCAATTTCTGTAATGTCACGCACATCAAAGCCAAAAATTCCTTTTTTCATCAAAAAACCTCCTATATATGAAAAAATCCTTTTTGACTAGAAAATGCCAAAAAGGATTAAAAATATTAATTAGTCCTTACGCTAGCATTACCTAGTTCAAGTTAATGGTCGAAACTAAGAAGTTTCCTCTCAGCCTAGTTCACTAAGCTCCCAACAAATATATTATCTTATTTTTATTTTTTTTCAAGATATTGAAATGATTTGACCAATAATATTTAATATCATCGGTAAAACATAAATTACAAATAAAACTATAACAGAAACGCTAACTAAAATAATAGCAACTATCTTATTAGCTTTTTCATTTTTTAAAATATCATTTTTAAAGAATAGATATATTCCAAGTAATGATGTTCCAATAGCAGTAGAAATCGAACCGATAATCATTCCTTGTTGAGAATAAGTTATCTTGATATTATTTGTTCCCTTAAACAATTTAATAGCAGCAAAGTCTGAAAACACACGATAGACTTCTACTTTTTGATTATTGATATGGCAATTAAGCGAAGAAGAATAAACTATCGGTAAAAACAAATATTGGTTTTCTTGGTCAATATTATATGTTCCCCTAATTCCTTTGGCATCAACTTTTAAATTTGATTTCTCATATGAATTAATGCTTTGAGATAATTTATCTTCGTCAACACCATATACGCTTAGTGAACGTAACTCCACATTTTTTAAAACTCCTATTTTGACTCTTACATTCGTATCGGTAAATGTACCAAGATAAATAGTTCCATTATTATATTGGCTAGGGTAACTACTTAATTTAAGATAGTTGTTGACAGTGATTGAAAAACTATTTTCAATATGTTCATGTAAAGAATTTGAGTATTTATCAAAAGCTTCAAAATATAAATCTTGAGTTCCCTTAACTTCACATTCATAAATTAATTCTCCACGCGATGAATTAATTTTAAACTTAAATCCTTGTTCAGAAGATAAATCCTCTAAATTACTAGTTGATGTATAATCATATATTTGATGTAAATTACTACCATCATTTTGTAATGTTTGATAAATGTGTTCTTGCATCAAAGCTCTAGTATTTTCTTGTAATTCTTCTTCTAAAGATAAATCACTACTAGTCACAATTCCAAACGGATAGACTTTGTTTTGTTCAACGCTATAGTGTTCACTTTGATAGACACTATTAGATATTTTACCACGATGAATTGTATACTTATTAATTAATAAAGCATCGGTATAAGTTGTTCCTCCATAAGTATCTTGTTCCATCCAATTGGATGAATACCCTAATTTTTTCATCGTAAATAGATGGTCTTTACTTGTTAAAGAAGTATAATGAGCGACATTATTATAGCCTAAACCTCCCAAAGTATTGGCGTAAAAATATCTAGAATGTGTTTTCACTCGATAAAAGTCATCATCTTGAATTAAATCTTCTAATTCACACGTCTGATAATAATCTTCGACACTATGCGATGGTGAAACAAGATATACTTCACTAGAAAAAAAGACATCAATTACCGCTAGAGCCATAATTGAAACACTCAGTGTTTTTTTATTTAATAATTCCATCTTATATAAAATATAAATAAATATTCCAACCAATAGGATTATCGCATAATATCTTAACAAAGCCTCTAAAGATGTAGTATTCCCCCAAAGTGAGTGAGAATAACGATTTAAATCATCAATTTTCAATTTGAGATAATTATGTTCTAAAATTACGATAAATATCAATGATACTAAGGCAAAAACAATCCCTATGATTTGTTTTTTATCCCATTTACGTTCTTTTTCCGCACTTAAATTCATCAACACCAATTCAAGACATAAAAATGTTAATATAAAAGCAAAACGACATGGGAAAGCTTGATAAGATCCTAAATGCCAAGCCTTATTAATCGGATCGATAATTAAAGGAATTGCTAATAAAACAATTAATATCGAATATATTTTCTTCTCATTAGAAGCAAATTTGCTAAAGAAAAATGGAATTAAAAATAGCGTTGGTAAAATTAAAGGAATCGTTGTTTGATAAGAAGTTATAAACCACGAATTCATCAACGATTCTTTAAAAGATATCGTTCTTGCTGAGGCAAGATATTGAATAAAACTAGGAATTAAAACCACTCCACTTATTAAAGCGGCAATTGCCGAAATAATCAAAAATAAAGAATATGGCGCATTTCCTTTTTCTTTATAATTAAATAGATAATGTAATCCAATATAAATTAAACTAAAAATAACCACTAGCATTCCTAGATAATAATTCATGATAATCATCATAAGAATCATCGCTAAATATAGTCCTATTTTTCTTTCATTTAGCAAACGACTAATGCCATATAATAAAAGTGGAAATAAATAGACCAAGTCAAGCCACATCACATTTTGATAATACATGAGATTATAGCTTGAAAAAGCGTAAAATAACGAAAGACCAATAGTCAATATAAATGGCACTTGCGGATATTTTTTCTTAAAATACCAACATGATATTAAAGCACATAGCATCATCTTGAACATTACGATTAAATTCATAAATGATAACATGTCAATCTTATCAACGAAGATTACTAAAAATGAAAATGGATTACTTAAAAAGAAGAAAAACACTCCAAAGAAAGACATTCCTCCAGCTGCAGCTAAATTATATTGAAATGATTGCTTTCCAGATAAAATATCTTTTAATTGATTTAATAAAGGCACTACTTGTTGACTCATATCACACCAAGAAATACTATCACTACCAAAAGGATATAAGTTATTAACTTTATAAATAATTAAAAACAATATTCCAGCAATAATAAAAGATAAATAATGACAATACTTAGTAAGAATCGTATTTATTTTATCGAGTAAATTAAGGCATTTTTCTTTATTCATTTACTTTGATTCCTTTCTACTTTTTATTAATAAAACCAATAATGAGATAACTATAATAAATACTGTAGTAGTAAGAAACATCAGCATTCTAGCGGATAAATTATTCCACGCAGTAATACTTAAGACATTCTTATAAAGAAAAAGAAAAACTTGATTTAATATTAAGCAAATCAATTGCACTCCAAGATGAATGAACATGTATTTCCATTTAAAATTTTGAAAATTTTCTGCCTTAAAAATCAAATAAAACGATAATAGATAACAAATAAAAAAACTATAGACTAATGTCATATCAAATGAAAATGTCTCAATCAAGTTGATATCTTGATTGCCATATAAACACTCTAGTATAAACGGAATTACAGCATATGCAAAAAATGAAATCACTAAAAATGAAATATAGATTTTTAATACAGGTTTTTTTCTCATGTCTATTAATTTCATATTTATAATTATTACCTCATAATTTTGATAATTCAATAAAAAGACAATTTTATTAAATTCTTATATGAATAAAACGATTAATTTTAAATGTTTTGACATTATTTTTTATTATTTTTCTCTGGACGAACAAATATGTTTTTTATCTTTAAATCAAACGGGCATAATGGATATAAAAATGGTAAGCCCAAGGTGGAAATACTAACATAATATAAGAAAACTACTAATATACTAATTAAAAAACCACTGCTTCCTAATATGCAAGTCATAATTACCATAAAAAGTGATACAATTCGACAATTTAAGGATAATTCATAACTTGGAATAGCATAATTGCATATCGCACTTAATGAGCAAGTTAAAAGAATTTCAGGAGAAAAAATTCCTAATTCAGTAGACACATCACCTAAGATTATTGCCGCTAATAATGAAATAGCGCTAATTAAAGCATTTGGGGTATGAACAACAGCAATTTTTATAATCTCAATAAATATGGTAATCGCGACAACCTGAAATAAAATAGGTGAAGAAGCATTATAATTGACCGCTTCAATTATTTCATTTTGATAATTATCTTTTAAGGTCATGACAATAAATAATGGAACTAAGAAAATAGAAATTAAGCTACCCAAAATTCTTAATATTTTTGTAAAGGTGCCTACTGCCGCATTTTGTTTATATTCTTCCACATTTTTCAAATGATCCATAATAGACGTTGGACAGATAATCGCATTGGGTGAAGTATCTACAAGTAAAATGCATTTTCCATTTATTAAATTAATGCTAGCCACATCTGGGCGCTCAGTATATCTGACTAAAGGTGTAAGCAATTTCTGCTGTTTAAAAATAGTCTCTTTCAAAGCACTTTCAGACATAATTAACGATTGCAGCTTAACATTTTTTATTTTTAGTGATAATTGATCAATTATTTCTTTAGGACAATAATCATTCATATACATCATTGTCACTAACATTTTACTATCACTTGAAACGACAAAAGATTTAATCATTAATCTCTCATCTTTAATTCTTCGTCTAATAAGAGCGATATTATCCGCGATACTTTCATTAAAACCATCTTTAGATCCACGAACTGAACGTTCAACTTCGGGAGAAGAAATGCTTCTTGAAGGATACTTTTTAACATCACCAAGAAGATAACAATCGACATTTTCAAAATATATCAACGCATTTCCTTCAAAAATAGATAACAAAATATCCTTAATTTTATCCACTTTTTGTAGATTGTTAGTTGCTAAATTATTAATAGAACCATCCTTAATAACTACTAAAGAAAGACTATCGATAAGCTTAACAATCATATCTGCACTTGTTAAAGTCGATAGGTAAATAATATGAACATGATTATCATTTATTAACTCTTCGTGATGCTTGACATCGATATTTTCTTCATAATGAAGACGTTTTAATATGGTTTTAAGCTTATTCATGACCTTTAACTAAAGAACATAGAAATCCCATAAAAATAGCAAAAGCCAACGTAGCCGAAGATGAAGCCATTAAAGTCATAATCGCATTCAATAAATTATTATTTTCTTTGAGTCCTTTTAATCCTGATGAATATAATAGATGCCCATAATTAGTGATTAAAATACTGCCTCCACCTGGAGCGATATCAAGTATAAGATCATATACATTACAAAAAGATAGTACTACACCAATAATTACGAAGATTGAAACGATATGACCTGGAGTTAATTTTGTCTTATCAAAAATTATTTGAGCAATTAAACATGCGCCTCCAGCAATTAAAAACGAATATAAATAAGCCATTATTCTTCACTCCTTTTCAAATTTATAACATGTGCAATGACTGGTATAGTCTGCTTTTGAGATGAAGTTATTTTAGAATGCAAGCAACCTGTTCCGATAAGAAGGACATTTTTTAATTCATTACGGCATAATTTTTCAACCACTAAACCATACATCGCAATCGCAATACAAGCACATCCTGAACCACCACAATAAACATCTTTTTGCTTAAGCTTATCGTATAGTAAATTACCTGCATCGCAATAATTCACCAAATTATAGCCATTATCTTCAAATAATTCGATTAAAACCTTGCTTCCGACTTCTGATAAATCACCAGTGACAATTAAATCGTAATCTTTTAGTGATGTGTTAGTATTTTTTAAGTGAGTTGTTATACTATCATAAGCGGCATATGCCATCGCACTTCCCATATTATTAACATCATCCCATTGAGCGTCGATAACTCTTCCTAAAGTTGCCGACACTATTTTCACCTTAGACATTTTTCGACTTACTAATCCACATCCTGCTCCTGTCGCGGTTGTTGTCGCCGTAATTTTTTTCTTTACGCCATATTCAAGAGGATAACGAAATTGTCTTTCAGCCGAACCATAATTACTGGCGCCAAAACAAAGTGCATTTTCACTTAAACAACTTGAAACAAATCCACTTCCGACAATTAAACTTAATACCGCGGTTGAACAAGCCCCATAAACACCAACAAATGATATTGGATAATAACGCACCGCTTCATTAGAAGAAGCAATTTGATTAGTTAAATCGCCTCCGATAATTAATTCAATTTCATCGATTGCCATTCTCGCTTTTTGAATAGTTAATGATAGAGCTTGATCAATCATTTTACTTTCTCCTTTTTCATAGGAATCTTTTCCCGCCATTTCATCAGGAAAACTATAATCGATAAATTCCCCGATTGGACCTTCTTTTTCTTTAGGTCCTGAAATAGTGCTGCTAGCATATAGATAAGTATTTTGAAAATATATAGTTTTTACCATGTCCAAACTCCTAAGCATACTAAAATAAAGCGAATAATTAAAAATATTAAAGAGAAAACCACTCCATAGGTGATTACCGAACCCGCTAAAGAAAAGATATTAGATCCTATTCCTAAAACAAAACCCTCATGGCGACCCTCCATTGAAGCACTAGTTATCGAATTAGCAAATCCTGTAGTGGGAATAAATAATCCTGCTCCAAATATTTTGCCAATTTTTTTATATATTCCTAGTAATGTCAATAAAGACGTGATAAAAACGATGGTCATTGAAGTAAGAGCAATCGCTTCTAATTTATTTAAAAATAAAGAATATAGCGAGATTAATGCTTCGCTAGTTATCCCTAAAACTCCACCGCATAAAAATGCCAAAAGACAATCTTTTATTAATGGTTCTTTTTTTTGATTATTTTCTACTGCTTTTTGATATTGAAAAAAGTTCATCACAATTACCTCAAAAGATATTGTGTGAAGTTTTTCCTTTTTTATTACATATTAACTTTTAATTTCTCGAGAATCTTCTTTTCTAAGCGTGAAATTTGCACTTGAGAAATAAAAAGACGACTAGCAACCTCTTGTTGAGTTAGACCATCAAAATATCGCAATTTTATGATCAATTGTTCTTTTTTATTTAATGTTGATAATGCCATATTTAATTCCATCATCTCTTGATTATTTTTAGATGGAATAATATCTCCTAAGCAATTATCATCTTCATCAAATGGAGCATCTAAAGATAGTGACGAAAAATGACTTTCATAAGCCATTAAAATATCTTCAAATGATTCATTTAAATATTCGGCAATCTCTTTTAAAGAAACGCTTTTTTGTAGCTCATTTTCAAGTATCTCTTGTGCTTTAACGCATCGAGAAAACAGTTCTTTAAAACCGCGTGAAACGTGTAAAGAAGAATTATCGCGGAAATATTTTTTTATTTCCCCTAAAATTAAACTTACTGCGTAGGTTGAAAATACTGTATTATATTCGCTTTTATAGTTTTGAGCAGCCTTTATTAAACCGATTTTTGCGCAAGTAAAGACATCTTCTTTTTCATTATATGGAACTTTAAAACGATTGATTAATGAGTATAATAATTTCTCATTTTGACTAATTAATTCCTCAAGATATTCATTTTTACCTTGTTGAATTAAAAAACATAGTTCTTCATTAGATTTCAACATTTTCCGAGATAGTTTCTGGATGTAATGATTTTTTTATCGTTAATTTCGTTCCCATGCCAACTACTGAAGAAATACAAAATCCATCACTTAAACTATCCATAATCGTCATCCCCATACCTGCGCGTTCTAAATCCGGTCGCGTTGTATAATGTGGAGTACGGGCCAAATCAATATTTTCAATACCACAACCGAAATCGATTATTTGCATGTGAAGCATCTCATCTTCTAATAAACATTTAATAACGACTTCTTTGCTTTCATCATAGTGATAACCATGAATAATCGAATTTGATACCGCTTCAGATATAATTGTTTTTATTTCCCCTAAAAGTGATAATGATGGATTCATTGGAGCAATGAATGTCGCAATAGCTAATCTAGCTAAAGATTCATTTTCTGCTATAGCGGAAAAACGCAATTCCATTTTATTTGTCATATCGTAATCCCTTCTTTCTTTTTAAAATCGGCTAAAGATTTATATTCATTCATTATTTGAAATAAGCCCGATATCTTCATAATCTTTTTGGTATAAGGATTAAGATTAATTAATCCCACTATTCCTCTTATCTTACACATTTCATTGTATCGGCCTAAAATTAATCCAATTCCCGATGAATCAAGAAATGTCACCTCTTTAAAATCAAATAACAACATTCTTGGGCCAACTTTAATCATTTCATCGCGAATCTTAAATCGGTACAATTGGCATTTGCTCGAATCAACTTCACCATAAAACTTTATTAGAAGGCCATCATCAAAAGAACTAATTTTGATTTTGCTTTCCATTTACTTATACCTCCTATCAATGATTATAAATAAATGATTATTTAACGTATTTAAAGTGTATATTTATCGACAATATGTCTTAAAAAAAGCGTTCGACAAAATTATATTTATTTTTTAAATAAATATAGATTAAACGCCTCAAAATAAGCATTTTTATTATTTTAGAAAATAAGAATTATGTCATAAAAACCAATAAAAAATATTATTTTGAGCAAGAAAAAAGATGCTTGCTAATTATAAATTTTAAGCATCGTTTTTAATGATTATAAAAAAATCTTAATCTTCTTTTATTACTAATTCTTTAAATCCTTCTTTTTTTATGCCATTTAAAATAGCATCAAAAATGAATTCATTATTATTTAGAATATAATCATATCGCTTTATTTCTTTTACATCATAAATATATCTTTTATTTTTAGCATCGATAGTTAATTCATGGCATTTTCCATTTTTATATGTAGAAAAAGTCTCAAAACCTGAATAATTATATCCCTCTACATCACAAATTGATAAATCATATGTCGTGTTTAATAATTCATTACATAATAATTTTATATAATACTCGCTGATACCATCTTCAATTGGATAATTTTCATATCCATAAGTCCCACCAAGTGCTTCATCTAGCCATTCATGATATTCAATTTTTTTATTTACAATATCAACTATTACTACTCCAATATTATCATCATCGATTGAATAGTAATAGTAATATTCTTGAGGTTTAAAACTCATAAATCTTTCAATTGCCTCAGTATTTATATATTCTATTATTTGCTTTTTTACTTCTTGCATTTTTTCTTCTATCGCACCCATAAAAAAACTTTCAATTTTTTCATTGAAATGTGATTCGTCTATTGATTTACATAATTCATTTATCCTATCATCATAACAATCTAATTTATCAAATTTTTTTATTTCATCTAATGGATCTATCTCATCAACTAGGGCTTTAATAAAACGAAATTGGAGTTTATCCTCACCAAGTAAATCATATAGATCATTAAAATAACTTTTAGGGCAAGATATATTTAGTTTTTTTGCACGATATTCAACAATATCCACAATTTCATAGTCACACAAATAAAGTGCAACCGTTTTAAAAACTCTTAAAACCATTAAAAAATCGTTTCTAGAGCATGATGAAATAAAGACTTTGGTACTATTTAAATTGTCTTTTAAATAATCCGCAAAAACTTTATTTTTATAATTTTCTTGTTTTAAGTACGCTTTTAATAATTTAACTTTCATCTTCTATTCTTCAGCCTTAAAGTTATAAATTGGTTTTATAATTTCTACAATTTCAATAGTATCTTTGATATTTTCAAGAATTGCCTCCAATGGTTTATAAACAAATGGTGATTCATCAAGGGTCTTTTCACTAACAGTTGAAGAATATATTCCTTCCATTTCTTTAGTATAATCACTTAATTTAATTTTTTTAAAAGCTTGTTGCCTTGACATAATTCTACCAGCGCCATGTGGTGCAGAATAATTATAATCAGCATTAGATTTACCTTTTGCGATAATACATCCATCCTTCATATTAATTGGTATTAGTACTAATTGATCTTTATACGCGGCAATTGCGCCTTTCCTTAAAATTTTATCTTTCATATTAATATAATTATGAACTGTTTCAAATGAGAATAATTGTGTTAAATCTTTGCCTAGATAATCTACAATTCTTCTTGCTATTTCTTTACGATTTTCCATCGCAAAATCTTGGCATATTGCCATATCAGCCATATATTTTTTAAAGTCATCATTTGATAGATAACAAAGTTCCTTAGGCATCGGTAATTCAATTTTTGTATTTTTTAGATCAATTAATGCTTGTTCAATTTCTCTTTGACGATTTTCCTTTTTATATTCGTTTATTATTTCATTTCTTACTTTTTCATTATCAAGAATACGTGATTCTTGATATGCTATTGCTTTATTTTGATAAATTTCCGCGACAAGTTTTCCTAAATAACGTGAACCAGAATGGATTACTAAGTAATGTGTACCATCTTTAGACACATCAATTTCAATAAAATGATTACCTCCCCCTAAAGTTCCGATTGATTTATCAATGTATGATTTCTTTTTTAAATCATCGTAACATTCTAATTTAGTTAATGGAATATTAAAATTAGTTTTTGCCTTGTTAACATTCATGCCAAAAGGAATGTTTTCATGAATAAAAATATCTAATTTTTCTAAATCAATACTATCTTTACCTAAATTTACACATAACATGCCACATCCGATATCAACACCAACTAAATTTGGAACTATTTTATCTTTTATTTTTATTGTCGTACCAATTACACATCCTTTACCAGCATGACAATCAGGCATAATTGCTACTTTACAATCTTTAATAAATTCTTGATCTAGCAACGTTTTTATTTGGTTTTCGGTTTCTTCACCAATTATTGACGCATATACTTTTGCAGATGCATAATTACCTGTTATTTCATTCATTTGAATCACCTCACATTTATATAATATTTGATTATAAAAAAAAATAAAATGTTCAAATCAATTATTTTTTTGTGGCATATAAATTAATAATTTATTCTAAAATTAGCTTCTTTTTAATTTTAAATTACTATTTATTATAATTTATTTGTGGTATAATTTGACACGCAAGGTGGTGATTATATGTTAAAGATTAAAGTAAATCTAGATAAAAAGAGTATTGCCTCGATTATAAGTGATATGGAATTCTTCAAAATTTTAAAAAAAGATGGTTCTATTAATAAAAACAAATTTATGAATTTATTATTTAAAAATTATTATCAAGAGTATCAAAACTCCATAAATAAAGCCATTGAAAGAACAAATTTAATCATGAAAAAATATAATATCGATAATCAAAATCTATCACATGATTTAGCTAATGGATTATATGAAATTGAATTCATGAATAATGAAGAATATTTTGATAAATCATTAACATTTTATTTAGATGATAACAATGAATTTATTTTTAATACCATTAATTCTGGAATGAATTATCAATCGTCTTCTTCCTATTTTCGAAATTTAATTAATCATTATTTATTACTTCCTGAATATAAAAGAGAATGTGTTATATATCGTAAAACTGTGAACATTATTAATGATGCCATTAAGAATAAAACATGTTTAAGGATTGAATTAGAAAAACGCATTTTAACATTTGCGCCATATAAAATAACCACGACAAAAGAGGAATTATATTCTTATTTAATTGGTTATAGTGATGGCAAAATTACTACGATACACCTTTTTAAAATCATTAATGTCATGCTAATTAATGAGTCCATCAATTTCACAAAAGAACAAATTGAAATTCTAGAATTAAATATTGAAAAAGGAGCTCAATTTGCGGAAAACAAACTATGTAAAGCGACAATCGAATTAACTAATCGTGGAATTAAATTATTTAATTCCCGTTACTTACATCGTCCTATTCCCACAAAAATAGAAGGCAATCGCTACACATTCTATTGTTCATTTAGCCAATTATTCTTTTATTTTGTTGCCTTCTGTGGCGAAATCAAAGTAATTACCCCAGCATACTTAGGCAAAAAAATATATAAAGAATACTCTAGATATATAAATAATTTTGATAAAGAAAATTACTAATGAATCAAAAAAATCAACCAATTATATTCTTATAGATTTAAAGGAGATGTACTAAAATGAAAATCAAGAATTTAAACAAAGCATTTTTATGTTTTCAACTCAATCAGTATAGTTATGAGTCTTTGATTAATAAAGTAGCAAATGCCATAATAAAGAATGATATTAATACATTATATAAGGGTTTAAAACTTAAAAATATTAACGATATCAGCTTAACTTCTGTTCTAGAACATATTGCTTATTTAAAAGAAAATCATATCATCTGTCATCAATATGGAGAATATTGGGATGATAATTATATTTTCTATGATCCAAACAATTTAGCCGCCCGACTTGAATATATAATGTTTTATATTTATGACAAAACAATCAATAATCAATTAGATGACATTGAACAAATCATTAATGAACTATTATCAGTAACAATCTATTGCGATAATCATGATAATTATTACGATGGTAGTTATGAAAGCGAATGCTATCCTATTAAGGAGCTATTCTATAAATGTAAAGTTAAGTATTTTTCATATGAAGATTACATAAATATTTATCGTTTGTTTTTAGATTATTTAGATAAAAATAAATATATAAATTCTTTAAATGATTTATTGAATAAAATTAATGATAATTATTTATGTTACGATTTAAATAAAGAAATACATCAATTAGCCGCGAAATATTTAATAAAATTGCCTGTTAGAGACTTGCACTAGAAATAATTAAAGATTAATACTAGAAGAACAAACTTCGAAGATACCTTAATAAAATATCCCAAAAACTTAATTTTGCAACGGCTTTTGAAGAAAATAAATTATATTCATAAATAATATTGGATGGCGTTGTTATTTTTAATTTACCAATTATTTGATCTTTTTGTAATGGAGGTTCTTTTTTATCAATAATTGTTTCAATTATCAAATCTTCCTTTTTTTGAGAATTATCCATAATTACATCAATATCTTCATTGACATAAACATCTATCTTTTCTTTAAATGCTCCGTTAATTTCAATGTTAGAGATGATGTCACCTTGAGAAAACACTCGTTCACACTTTAGATTTGAAAATCCATAATCTAATAATCTAATCGTATCTTGACTTCTTTTGGCAATTGTTTCTTCGCGCATAACTACGCTGACTAATCTAACGCCCTTTCGATAAGCCGTCGCAGTCAAATTGTATCCTGCTTTTTGAGTGAATCCAGTTTTAAGACCATCCATTCCATCATAATGTTTTAACAATTTATTTGTATTAACTAACCAAAAAGGGTTGTCAGTATTTTCTCTTACATAGCCCTCTTGCATCGAAGAATATTTTAAAACTTCTTTTTCATATTTTAAAAGTTCACATGCTAAATAAGCCATATCTAAAGGACAAGTATAATGTTCTGGATCATCAAATCCTGTAGCATTTTTAAAAGATGTATTTGTCATCTTTAATTCTTTAGCTTTTTGATTCATTCTTTTTACAAATTCATCATTTGAACCAGCAACATATTCACCAAGACAAACTATTGCATCATTAGCGGAATTAATCGCCACAGATTTAAACAAATCCTCTAATTTCATTTGTTCACCTGGCTCTAAATATATTTGAGTGCCACCCATACTAGAAGCATATTCAGAGCAAGTGACTTCATCATCCCAAGAGATTTTTCCATTGTTTATTTCTTCTAAAATAAGTAACATTCCCATCATCTTTGTCATTGATGCTGGATATAATTTTTCATTAGAGTTAGATTGATAAATAACATGTCTTGATTTAGGTTCAATCAACACACAATACGACGAATTTAAACTTAAAGAAGCAGGCTCTAAAGCATAAACTACATGTGGTTTAAAAGAAAAAATAAACAAAAAGCAAATAATTAAATTAATAAGAAAAAAGCGTTTCAAAACCCTCACCTCAATAAACCTTATGCAAGTAGTTTTAATTTCTATGCTAAATTATTAATATTTAAAAGAATTTAATTTTATTTTAGAATTTTAAAAATTTTTCTTTATTTGATACATTATTCTTTTATCACATATCAAACGTTATAAGAATTATATATTTTCACGTTTTTAGATATAGAATATTTCCATCGCATAACATGATTACATTTAAAAAGACAAGATAAACTTTAATTCTTGTCCTTTTATCTATTTTTTTAGATTTTAATAAGAATTTAACTATTTAATAGTAAAACTGAAGTAGTTTTTAAGTAATTAAATTAATCAATTATTTCATATATTAACTTATTTTCTTTAACTTCGCTATCAGAAAGAATAAAAGCATTTAAGACCAATTCTTTAATATCTTCGATGTCTTGTTTATCAGTATATAATGTAGCTAATAATTCATCTTTATCAACATAATCTGCAATTTTTTTGTTTAATAAAATGCCACTGCTAAAATCAATCACATCATCTTTTGTCGCGCGTCCTGCACCTAAATGCATCGCTGCTTCACCAATTGTCAAGGCTTCTATTTTTTTTACATAACCAGCTTTTTTAGATTTAATTTCAATCTTATATTTTGCTTGTTTGAACTTTGAATAATCCTCTAGATAAGTGATATCTCCACCTTCAGCCTTTATGAGATTTTCAAGGACTTTAAAAGCTTCACCATTATCAATTTTTGATTGTAATAATTTCAAAGCTTTTTGTTCATCCTTTTCAATATTTGCTTGATTTAAAATGATTGCGCCTAAATGTAAGCAAAGATCTTTTAAGTCTTTAGGACCTCTTCCTTTTAAGGTCTCGCAAGCTTCGATAACTTCTAAAATATTACCAACCGCCATTCCTAAAGGTTGATTCATATCAGTAATGACCGCTCTAGTATCTTTCGATAAGTTCTTACCAATCTTAACCATAGTTGAAGCTAATTCACGAGCGGATGGAAGATCTTTCATAAAAGCTCCTGAACCAAATTTAACATCTAATAAGATTGTATCTGCGCCAGAAGCAAGCTTTTTTGACATGATTGAAGAGGAGATTAATGGAATTGAATCAACGGTTGAAGTTACATCTCTTAATGCATATAATTTTTTATCTGCTGGTACTAAATCACCCGTTTGACCAGCAATAGCAATACCAATTTGATTAACTTGTTTAACAAATTGATCCTTTTCTAAAGCGATATTCACTCCTGGAATTGACTCTAATTTATCTAATGTTCCGCCAGTATGACCTAATCCTCGTCCTGACATTTTAGCCATTTTAGCTCCGCAAGCGCAAACAAGCGGTCCTAAAACTAATGAAGTTTTATCACCTACTCCACCAGTTGAATGCTTATCAATTTTTATTCCTTTGATTGCCGATAAATCAATAGTTTCACCAGAATGAATCATCGAATTAGTTAAATTGGAAATTTCTTGTTCACTCATTCCTTGAAAGCATATTGCCATTGTCAAGGCTGATACTTGATAATCAGGAATTATTCCTTTAGTATAATTTTGAATAAAAAAATCTATTTCTTCTTTTGACAATTCTTGTCCATGTTTTTTCTTTTCAATAATATCGATCATTAACATATTAAAAGCCTCTTTTCATGAAATCATTATATCATATTTTTAATATATAATCTATACACTAAGATATCTCAATGCACCTAATAATTTATTTTTAATAAAATAAAATAGGTGATTTTATGAGTGAAATTATTTCTTTAAAAAACATAAACAAAACATTTTATTCTGATCAAGGGGAAGTTAAAGTATTAGACAACATCTCTTTTGCCTTACATCAAGATGAAATCGTCTCAATTCTTGGGCCATCAGGATGTGGTAAATCAACCATTTTAAATTTATTAGCCAAACTTACTTATCCTAGCAACGGTGAATTAAAAATCAATGGTGTATTAGGTTATATGTTTCAAAAAGATAATCTAATGGACTGGCGTAACATTTATAATAATATTATCTTAGGTCTTGAAATAAATCATATTAAAACTGAGGAAAACATCAACTATGTTAATACTTTAATTGATAAATACCAACTATCGGAATTTAAAAATTATTATCCTAAAGAACTATCTGGTGGCATGAGACAACGTGTAGCCTTAATACGAACACTAGCGCTTAAACCAGATTTATTATTACTTGATGAGCCTTTTTCAGCTTTAGATTTTCAAACCAAACTCATGGTTCAAGAAGATGTTTTTAAAATAATAAAAAAAGAGAAGAAAAGTGCTTTAATGGTTACCCACGATATTTCAGAAGCTATCGCCTTAAGTGATAGAATAATCATTTTAAGTCCTCGTCCATGTCATATTAAAGAAATAGTCAATATTAAATTTGATGCAAGTTTAACCCCTATTCAAAGAAGATCAGACCCATTATTTAATGTATATTTCACATCGATATATAATCAATTGCAAAAAGGAGAATACGATTAATAAAAATTCAAGGCTAAAATCTATTTTTAAGATTAAGCCTCACTCTTTATGATTTTAATAATAAAATAAATTGAGGAAATTATGAAAAAGATTGCTTGCGTTAAAGATTACAAAAAAAATAAAATACGTCAAAAGATTGTCGTTTTTACCATTCAAATACTTATTTTAGCGATTTTTCTTTTTACCTGGGAAATGCTAGCTAAATATGAAATTATCAATTCTTTTTTAATATCTAAACCAAGCGATATTCTTTCTTTAATGACTACTTATTTACAAAAAGGAGAATTATTTAATCATATCAAAATCTCAGTCTATGAAACCATCTTGGGATTAATAATTGGAACTCTATTAGGTTTTATAATTGCCACAATTCTATATCTAATTCCTTTTTTAAATAAAATTATGTCACCATATTTAGTGGTTTTAAATGCTTTACCTAAAACTGCCTTAGCGCCAATATTGATTATTTGGGCTGGAACAAATATCAAAGGCATCGTTGTAGTATCAATATCTTTAAGCATTGTCGTAACCATTATATCGATGCTTTCTTACTTCAATAGCGTTGATGAAAATTTAATAAAAATGATGAAAACAATGTCCGCGAATAAGATGCAAATTCTATTTAAAGTCGTCTATCCTGCAAACTTAGACAATATTTTATCCGTGATAAAAGTAAACATTGGCATGTCTTGGGTTGGAGTAATCGTAGGTGAATTTCTTGTATCCCGCGAAGGATTAGGCTATTTAATTGTCTATGGTGGACAGGTATTTAAATTAAATTTAGTAATGATGGGCGTATTTATATTAGCAATTATCGCCTTAATAATGTATGAATGTGTAAATCTAATCGAAATGCTGATTCATTTAAAACGAAATAAAAAACATCATTAATAATATGGATAAGGCCAAATAGTTGGAACATTATCAACATAATGCCAATAATATCCACCTTGTCTTGGTTTTTCATGACTATACCAATATATCGTAAAATGGCGTGAGTTCGTGGCTAAGTTATTCCATCCTTCAACCCATCCATCTGGCATTTTATATCCTTCATAAAGTACTTTTAAATCTTCACAAGAAGAAAAAGCGTTAATTCCAATCTTCGAAACTGAATTTGGAATCAAAACCATATTTAAAGTTGATGAATCAGAAAATGCTTCTTCTTTTATCTCTTCAACACCGCGATTTAAATAAATCGTGGTCAAATTACTAGAAGATTTTAAAAGAAGTTTTTCAATGGTTTTTATCGTTCCTGGAATAGTTAATTCGACGATGCTGTTAGGCTTATCAAATGCATCTATTGCAATTGATGTCACTGGAAAATTATTGATGTAACTAGGAATAGAAAATTTACTATCAGCATAATTTTCCGCTAGAGAGACAAATTTAACTTCCTCGTTTTCAATGAAGTATTGATTATTATCGACCATTATCTCTCCTGATGTTATCAAACTTTCGCTTTGAGAAGTATTAGTATCACAACCAGCCATCATGGTAAACGATATTGTTGCTAAACTAACGATAGCAAATAATTTTCTATTTTTCATTTTTTATCCTCATATCTTTCAAAAATATATTATCGTAATGCATCATTTTTTTCAACCTGACACATAATAGATATAATTATTAATTTTAATGTTAAAGAAAAATAATCCTGATTATTTATTAAAAATTAGTAATATACACCTTTCAAAACAAAAAATACCTTGCGTTTTTTAGTAAATATGCACAAAACTTACTTTGCGTTTTTTAGTAAATATAGAAGTAAAATACCTTGCGTTTTTTAGTATTTCTATGTTATTATTCTATTGCGTATCCATAGGAAAGAGGTTAATATGATTTTTAAAAGAAAAGCTTATGATAAATTACTAAACTGGAAAAATGAGTCAAACGGAAAAAGTGCTTTATTGATTGAAGGTGCTAGAAGAATTGGAAAATCTACTCTTGTTGAGGAATTTGCCAAAAAAAACTACAAAACATACATCATGATTGATTTTTCTAATACGAATAAAAGAATTAAAGATATCTTTAATAATACATTAGATAATCTTGATACTTTCTTTATGCTTTTATCATTTGAAACAGGAGTTACACTATATCAAAGAAACTCTTTAATAATTTTTGATGAAATACAAAAATTTCCTCGCGCTAGAGAAGCAATTAAACATCTAGTAAAAGATGGTAGATACGACTATATAGAAACTGGATCGTTAATATCTATAAAAGAAAATGTTAAAGATATTTTAATTCCTTCAGAAGAAGAGAGTCTTATAATGTATCCTATGGATTTTGAAGAATTTGCAAATGCTTTAGGAGAATCGTTATTAATTCCTTATATTAAAAAATGTTTTGAAGAAGAACAACCATTAATTAATGAAGCACATAAAAAAGCAATGTTCTTATTTAAAGAATACCTTTTAGTAGGTGGAATGCCCCAATCAGTAGTCTCCTATTTAGAAAATAAAAAGCAATTTAGCGAATGCGACAAGCAAAAAAGAAATATTTTAAAACTCTATCGAGATGATATTTTGAAAATTGACAACATTTATCAATCACGAGTTTTATCAATTTTTGATCAAATTCCTACATTTTTATCATCGCATGAAAAACGAGTAAAAATATCTTCGATTACCCCTAATAATAATGATATACCTTATGAAGATACATTTTTTTGGTTAGCCGATTCTATGATATGTAATGAATGCTTCTCTTGTAGTGATCCAAATATCGGATTATCTTTGACTGAATCACGAAAATTCATTAAATGTTATATGGGTGATACGGGTTTGTTAATAACTCATACTTTCGATGAAAATATCAGTAGCGATAAAAATAATATTTATACATCATTATTACATGATAAATTATCAATTAATAAAGGCATGTTTTTTGAAAACGCCGTTGCTCAAATGCTAACTGCACAGGGTCATAAATTATACTTCTATAATCATTTTTCAGAAGACAAGCACCGAAATGATATTGAAATAGACTTTATTATTTCAAGCGGCAATAAAATAACCAAAAAAATAATTCCTATAGAAGTTAAATCATCTAAAAATTACACAATAACTTCTTTAACGAAATTCCAAGAAAAATATAAAGATCGTATTGCTAAATCATATATCATTCATCCAAAAAATCTCTCAATTAGAGAAGATGGTATTATCTGCATCCCAGTTTATATGACTTTTTGCTTATAAGCTAAAATAATTTATAATTGCAAAATATGTAACAATTAATTAGGTATTGCTAAAAAATACTTTGCGTTTTTTAGTAAATATGCATAAAACTTACTTTGCGTTTTTTAGTAAATACAAAAATAATGTCATTTTATAATGACTTTGTTTATAAATTAAAAACTAGTTATATTTAGAAAATATCTATTTATAACTAGCATTTCATATAAAATAATTTTTAATTTTATTACTTATTTTTTCATTTTATTATTTAAATGACGCGATAATATTGCTAAAGAAGAAGCCATATTTTCGTTTTGAACTAAGATATCATCTGTAACGGTTAATTTTGTCGGTGCAAAATTCCATATTGCTTTAATTCCTGCTTTAATCATGATATCACACACCGCTTGTGCAGAGACGCTTGGCACGGTGATAATTCCGATATGTATTTCATTTTTCTTACAAAAATCTTCAACCTCTTCGATTGAAATAATTTCATGATTTCCAATCTTTGTTCCAATTTTTTGTGAAGAAGAATCAAAAGCTCCCACTATTTCAAGGCCATATTCTTCAAAGCCCTTATAGCAAAGTAATGCACTACCTAATGATCCTACCCCGACAAGAATTGATTTATTATTATTCTTCAAGCCTAAGAATAATTCGATATCTTGAATTAATTCTTCAATCACATAGCCGACTTTAGGCTTACCACCATTTAATGAGACTAAAGATAAATCTTTACGAACTTGAACATCATTAAGTGATAACCCTTTAGCAATTGAAGTCGATGAAATATAGATTAAGCCTTCTTCTTTTTTCTTTTTTAAATACTCCATGTAAAAAGGAATTCTTTTTAAAGAGTTTTTTGAAATATAAATTTTATTTTCCATTTAATACTCAAATCATACTAGATAAATTAACGAGGAAGATTATTTACTTCAACTTCTTTGCAAACGATACGTAAACAATCATCAATAACAAATTCACCTTTTTCATTTATCTCATTGCTATCACAAATATAAGGACAAGTGAAACGCTCGAGCAATTTGTTTAATGGTGAATAGTAATAATCAGTTAATAATGTCACATCTTTAAAAATTATGTGAACTTTAATATCCGCATATTTATAAGGGAAATATTTACTTTGTTGATTTTTTGATTGCTTAAAAGTAACAAAAGTAACATCCATATGCACAGAATTCGAAGCCATCTGTAAATAAGTGATGACAGCATCATTCCAATTGAAGACGCGGTCAAATTCTTCTAAAGATAGTACCATAATATGAACTTTCCTTTCTTATAGTTAATTATATGCTAAAAATGGGGTGTTTTTCAACATCTGATTTCTATTCGATAAAAAAAGCACGATTAAATTAGTATCATATTTACTATTTATATGATGATTTATTTATTAAATGATGATTATAAACCAAGATTCTAAATTTTAAATCTTTATTATCATAATTTGAATAATTAAATTTTTCTTTAAATAAGCAATTACGATGCGCTAGGAAATGATTCTTATGGATATGCAGTAAATCCTTTTCACCTTCAATTTGTAATAGATATTCTTCACCATTTGGATCTAAGTCATATTCAATATGATAATATCCATCCATCTTCTTTACATTGATAGATAAATTTTCTTTAACTGATTCATCGATATCATATACTTTAGGGAAAATTGATATTTTTAATCTAGAGCATGAATAAGGAATTAATGTTAATTCCTCTTTATCACCGCATGATAATTTTTGTAATGGATGATGAGCAGCAATATTACCTTTTAATTTCCAATTAGGGTCTAAAATACCTTCTACTTTTACTAGTGAGGTCGTATTATTTTGATTAAGAACTACTTGTGAATCATTTTCAACATATGTCATCTTATCACCACAAATAGCGTAATTCCATTTGCTAAGAGGATAAGCTTCTTTAGTTTTAGCAAAATCATAAGCTTTAAAAACCATTTCACGATATGGTCTTTCATCATCAACTTCACACCATTGTTCTTTAATTGGCAAACAATATAATAATACACCTCTTTTAAAATAGATTGAATCATCATGATAATCGCGTCTTTGTAATTCCATTTCAAAATTAATTTCAATTACATCACCATCATGAAATTCGCGCGTCAAAGAAATATAGTCATCTTTAGTAAAAGCAATTTCTTTTGAATTAACTTTAACTAAAAAGTTTTGGCACCATAATGGGATTCTAAATTTAATTGTAAAATTATTATCTTGGCCTTGATAAATAAATTTAATTTTAGAAGAATATGGATAATTAGTTTTTTGTAAAATTGTAACTTCTTTATTATTTATCTTTGTTTTTAATATATTTGGTCCATAGCAAGTTGCCACTAAACCATCTTCATCCATCACGTACATGTTTTGAATAAATTTAGGATATGCCATATGTGCATTAGCAAAGCAACAATCAAAACCATCTGGCATTCCAAAGGCACATGAATCGCCATGATCACAATCAAATTCATGACTTCCTAAAGTTGCCATAACTTGATTTTGAAGTTGAAAATAACAATATCCATCTATCTTATAGGTAAAGCAATTAGGTAAACTATTATATGCATATGATTCAATTAAATCGTATAGATAAGAATCTCCAGAGATAAGACCACATATCTCAAAAGAAAGCAATCCTTCACTTATTGCACAAGTCTCAGTGCCGCGCGTAAATAAGTTATCACGAGCTCTTTCATCAGCATTAGGAAGATAATCGATTCTTCCATGGTCATTGTATATTGTTTTAAGACCATTTTTTAAACTATCCTTAAATGAAGGATCTTCAAATAATTTATATGCTAAATAAGGAGTCTTATAGGCTTGGGTGGTATTAACAACATGCTGTCTTACATATTGATGATTAAATTCATAGACCCAAGGAAAGGTTTGTTCATACAATATTTTTGTAAGCGTGAGCAATCTGTCATCATGGTCTTTTTCATAAAGCCACATTGCCACTTCCATATTATCGCCACCGCGGAAATAAGCCCAATCTTTAAGCGGACGCTTAGGCAAATTATCAAGTTGAAATAAAAAATATTTCTTTAAAAACTCTAAGATATCTAACCTTTGATGACCTAATCTTTCTTCAGCTTCAAAATAATCGCGTAGAGCCATCAATACTGGCATTTTAGCCCACCATTCATTTTTGGACTCCTCACGCCTTTTAATTAATTCTTCATCATTTAAATCAATGTTTACAAAAGGATAAAAATTACCATCTTCTCTTTGCATTGATAAAATACTTTTCACCCAATGATCAACTTTCAATAAGAGATCTTTATCGCCTAAAGTATAAGCTAAGGCAATTAAGCCACGAAGATAATAAGGTCCTCTTTCCCAAGATTCACCAACCCCTCCTAACCAGGCAGAATTATCACCATAATCAGGGTATAAATCCATTTTTGAAGTAAAATTATCTCTTTGTAAAATGAGTTGATCTTTTAAAAAGCCATCTGCTTTTATCGTTCCTAATGGTAATTGCTTAAATTTATTTTTTAACATATAATTATTCCTCTAATTTAAGTATACAAATTATTTTCTTAATAACAATTAATAATTTTAAAGTTTAAAAAGATTTACGAAGAGAAATTACTATGCTAAAATTAATGCACTTATGAAAACAATTGTAATTAATAAAACATTAACAGGCGAAAGAGCCCTATTTGCCTCAAAAAATTTGCAAGTCACTAATTGCTTCTTTGAAGATGGCGAATCACCATTAAAAGAAAGTCAAGATATCACTATTGATAATACTTCTTTTAGATGGAAATATCCGCTTTGGTATTGTAAGAATATTATCGTCAATAACTCGCTTTTAACTTATACAGCAAGATCTGGCATTTGGTACACTCATTTTATAACAATCAATAATTCAATTATCGAAGCGCCTAAAACATTTAGAAGAGCCTCAAACATTGTCTTAAATAATGTTAAGATGCCTCATGCTGAAGAAAGCTTTTGGAATTGTCAAAATGTAAAACTAACTAATGTAGAAGCAGTCGGTGATTATTTATTGATGAATAGTGAAAATGTCATTATCGATAATTTAAATCTAAATGGAAATTATCTTTTAGATGGTGGAAGAAATATCGAGATAAAAAATAGCAAATTAATGTCAAAAGATGCTTTTTGGAATTGTGAAAATGTTGTTGTAACCGATTCATATATCAATGGCGAATATCTTGGATGGAACTCTAAAAATGTCACTTTTATCAATTGTGAAATTGAATCTCTTCAAGGAATGTGCTATATGAATGGCGTTAAACTCATAAATTGCAAATTAATAAATACTACTTTATGCTTTGAATATTCCTATGTCGATGCCGAGATTACTTCATCCATCGACAGCATCAAAAACCCATATGGAGGGACGATAAAAGCTCCAGAAATCAAAGAATTAATCTTAGATGAGAATTGTATTGACCCTAGTCAAACAAAAATTTTTTTGGAGAAAGACCATGTATAATTTTGATGAAGAAAACAATCGCTTTAACACGTATTCCTTAAAATGGGATGTCAAAGAAAATGAACTTCCAATGTGGGTAGCCGATATGGACTTTAAAACCTTACCTGAAGTTATCTCTGCTTTACAAGAAGTAGCTAGCAAAGGGATTTTTGGCTATTCAATCGTTTGTGAAGAATTCTTTGATGCGATTATTTATTGGTGGGAAAAACGACATCATTATCTCTTTAAAAAAGAAAATATGATTTTTACTACCGGTATCGTTGCTGCAATATCATCAATGGTAAGAAAACTAACTAGTGTGGGTGAAAATGTTTTAATCCAATCGCCAGTTTACAATATTTTTTATAACTCCATTTATAATAATGGGCGTAATATTATCTCTAATGATTTAGTGTATGAAAATGGAACATATCATATCGACTTTGATGACTTAGAAAAAAAATTGGCTAATCCTCAAACCACATTGATGATACTATGCAATCCTCATAATCCAATCGGAAAAATCTGGACTAAAGATGAACTTGCGAGAATTGGTCATCTTTGTAAAAAATATAATGTAATCGTAATTAGCGATGAAATTCATTGTGATTTATGTATTCCCGGATGCGAATACACCCCATTTTTTTCAGCAAGTGAAGAATGTGAACAAATTGGCATAACTTGTGTTGCTGCCTCTAAGACGTTTAATCTTGCTGGATTACAATCAGCTTGTGTAATTGTTAATAATCCTTATCTAAGACATAAAGTATATCGTGGAGTCAATACCGACGAAGTTGCAGAACCTAATATTTTTGCAATGAAAGGTAATATTGCCGCGTTTAAATATGGTGAAAAATGGGTTAATGAATTAAATGAGTATTTATATAATAATCGTCAAATTGTCTTCTTATTTCTTAAAGAGAAATTACCTCATCTTTATTTAGTTCCATCAGAAGCAACCTATTTATTATGGATTGATGTATCTTATTATAGTAATGATTCAATAACGTTATGTGATTATATTAGAAAAGAAACTGGATTATATTTAAGCGATGGTAATGAATATGGTCAAAATGGATGTCACTTCATTCGTATGAATATTGCGACAACTTCTAAGCGAGTTGAAGATGGTTTAAAGCGTCTAAAACTTGCTCTTGATAAACTTGCTAAATAATTTTAATATTTGAACATTTTTAATTTCTTAATTAATTTATCCGATGATAACTTAATTTCATATTGCTTTAAATGAGTAAATAGATTGCATGCAAAAGAACTAAAGCCATCATCAATAAGAAGTTCTATTGAATTAATATCAATAAAGATCTCTAGATGACCATTTTTTAAACTGACGTAATGCTCTTCAATATTCGTATTAGTTTTACGTTGTATTTTTAATAGATTATCTTTTTCGTGAATGATTTTAAAATATGTTTTTCCATCTTGTTCTATTTCAAAATTAATAGCCCCTTCGATTATTAAATCTATTCGACAAGGTGAATTTAAAAATATGTTTTTCTTAACAATATCTTTTTCTTCATCAAGCAAACCTTTTTCATATTTTGCTAATGAAGACGTAAAACGTTGATAGATATGATTATCTTTCAAAGATAATTCTTTAACAATCGTCATCTTACCCGCATAACCTTCATTAGTAAATGGATAGGCTTTATCCCACATATTCATCCATCCGATTAAATAGACTTTATCTTCATGAGTTAATACTTGTGGGGCATAAAAATCAAAGCCTTTATCTAATTCAATAAAATCTGTCTCAGGAGTAAATATACCTTTTTTAAAATCCATTTGACCAACCATATACATGCTTGAACATGGGTTTTGATTTTCGTCAATCAAATTTGATTTATGCTCTTGTGGCGAGCAAAATAGAACCATTTTATCTTTAAAAAACGCTACAGAAGGACATTCTAACATTCCATTATTATTCTTTCTAACATATATTTCGTTAACAAAATTCCATGAATAAAGATTCTTTGAAGAAAATAAACAAATTGAAGCATCATTATTCTTTTTTTTAGCTCCGACAAAAATATAATATTGATCATCCTTTTTTATCACATATGGATCTCTGATATTTGTTTTATCAAAAGAATCATCAAATTTAGTTAAAGGAATAATCGGATTATTTTTATATTTTATTAGTTCATCACCTTCAAGATAAGCAAGATTCTGACTTTGTAGATAATTATCGCCAACACCAGTATATATCGCATATAATTTATCATCTTTAACAATGGCTGAGCCTGAAAAGCATCCGAGATCTTCATCATAATGCTCTGTAGGTGCCATAGCTATTTCTTGTTCTTTGAACATGATTAAATCATCACTTATCGCGTGTCCCCAATGCATCCTACCCCATTTGGTATCATAAGGATAATGCTGAAAAAACAAATTAAATTTCCCTTTGTAAAACGAAAATCCATTAGGATCATTTATCCATCCTACACGAGGTGTAAAATGATAAATATCTCGATTAGAAATATCGACTTTTGATAAATTATCTTTAATATAATCTCTGGCTTTTTTCAAATTTTGATGCATAATTATCTTCCTCTTTCTAATAATTTTAAATCGATTGCACCTTTTATTAAGGTCGTCTTAGCTCCATTTTGGTTTGCTTTTGAAAGCATATTTATAAAATCAATACGCTTAAACTGATGATAATCTTTTTGATCTAGGATTGCTAATACTTGCGCATAAAACGCATCTCCTGCGCCCGTTGTATCAATGACTTTATCAACTTTTATCGATGGAGCATAATATTCTTCGCCTTGATAAAATAATTTACTACCTTCGCTTCCCAAAGTGATAAATACTAGTTGGTTTTGAGAAAAAATATCATCGATTTTTTCCTTTAAAGTTAACTTAGATGAAAATAAAGCTATTTCATCTAATGATAATTTAACTATGTCTGCCTTTAATATAATCGCTTTTAAAACATCGATTTTATCTTTTAAAATATCATCGCGATAATTAACATCAAAACTAAATAAAACATTATTGCTTTTTAAATAAGGAATTATCACGTTTATAAAATCAAGGCCAATTTGATTATTCAACATCAATGAACCAATATGCACTATCTTACTTTGAGCGATGATATTTAAATCTAAATCTTTAAATTCAAACTGATAGTCCGCGGTATTTTCGCGCATAAATGAAAAATGCCGTTCACCATCATTATCAATATTAACTAACGCTAAAGTAGTGTTAAATTGGTTTTTAATCTTGATATCTAAATAATTAAAAGGCACTTTTTGAGCCACTTTCAAAATATATTGTCCCATTAAATCATTACCAATTCTTCCAATAAAATTAACCCTATTATCAAAATACGCTAAATTATAAGCCACATTAAAAGGCGCTCCACCGACATGGGCTTCAAACGTTAAATCATTTTTACTTTCATGTCCAATTAAATCAATTAATATTTCACCAATACAAGTAATCATAATTAAATCTCTCACGATAATTATAAATTCTTTTTATTATTTATAAAAGATAACTTTAAATTAATTTGTTTTAACACATTTTCTTATAAAACATATAAATACTTGTGAGGTTATTATGAAAAGAAAATTATTATTAATTCCATTGCTATTAGTGTCATTAGCTAGTTGCAATAACAAAAACGATAAAATAACGATTGCTGAGGTGACTCATAGCTTATTCTATGCTCCGATGTATATTGCTAAAAACGCGGGATTTTTTAAAGATGAAGGAATAAATATTGATATTATCACCACTCCTGGAGCCGACAAAGTCATGGCATCGCTACTATCAAAAGATGCACAAATTGGACTTATGGGACCAGAATCAACCGTATATGTGTATCAAAATGGGCAAACTGATTACGCTATTAATTTTGCACAATTGACTCAAAAAGATGGTTCATTCTTACTGGGTAGAGAAAAAATAGAGGATTTCACTTATGACATGCTTAAAGGTAAAACCATCATCGGGGGAAGAAAAGGTGGAATGCCAGAGATGACATTAGAGCATGTCTTAAAAAAGAATGGTCTAATCATAACCCAAAATGGAGAAAATCCTAATGCTGATGTAAATATTAGAACCGATGTCTCTTTTGATGCTACTTCCGGAGTATTTGTCGCTGGTGAATCAGATTATGTCACTGCCTTTGAACCAACTGCCACTCAAATTGAAAAATCACAACAAGGATATATCGTTTCTTCCATTGGTGAAGATTCAGGTATAGTCCCTTATACATGTTTTTCATCTTTAAAGTCATATTTTAATAAAAGTGAAGATAAGCTTATCAAATTCACAAAAGCCATAAAACGCGGACTTGATTTTATTAATAATCATACCGCTGAAGATTCATGTAAATATCTTAATGCCAGCTTTGCTTCCTCTAGTGATGAAGAGATCATCTCTGTTATAAATAACTATAAGTCGATAAGCGCTTGGCCAACTAAATTAGGTTTTAGCGAAGAAAATTTTGAAACATTAATCACAATAGTTAAAGAGGCAGGAGAATTAGATAAAGACATTATTGTTCCATATGATAAACTAGTTACAAATGATATTTTAAACAAAAGTTAAAAATGACCTCAATAAAAAATTGAGGTTTTTTTATTAAAAATTGAGGTTATTTTTTCGCAATTGAGATGGTGTTATTCCTTCAATTTTTTTAAAAGTTTTTATGAAATGAGATGAATCATAAAAACCCACTAATTCAGAAATTTCTGATATTGATTTTTTACTTTGCAATAAAATTTTACTACTAATTTTTATTCGATAAGAATCAATGTATTCCATGGGAGAATATCCAATTATATTCTTGAATTTATCAAAAAGACTGCTTTTTGATAAAAGTGCTACTTTTGTTAGATCTTCAATAGTAATCTTTTCATTATAATGCCTATGAATATATTCAATACAATTATAGATACTTTCATTGTTTTCATTTTTTTCGATTCACCATTAAGACGAGTACGCTGATGAAAAATATCACATAGCTTTACAATTATCTGTAGGCCGATAAGATAAGAATTAACATAACCAATCGTAGATAAGCCTTCATTATAATGCCATTTTGTCTCATCAAGACAATTAAAAAGTTCGCGTAAATCTTTAAAATCAGCTTCATTTTGACACGTAAAATAAATTGGTGCTGTTTTTCCTTTTTCAAAATTTAAGTTAAATAAAATTTGAAATGAAGAAAGTAAATTTAAATCTTCAAAATATTTTTGAAAAAATTTTTTATGAACTAAAACATGATAAACATTTAAATGATTCAAATTAAAATATCCATGTGGTATATTAGGTGGAATAACAAAAATATTGCCAGATTTTACAACATTTTTTGAATTTGAAGTATAATGAACTCCTTCTCCAGAATCGACTAAATTAATTTCAAAAAAGTCATGCATATGCATTCCCATACTATACTCTTTATGTAAAAAAGAATATATTAATTGAAATGGATGATTCTTAGGAAAACAATCATCATAATGGCATATATATTTTTCACTATCTGCTAAGGTTAAAGGAATTTGTTTCATAATACTCGTGTTAAGCCAGTATATGATGCTTGGTACCATATGAGTTATGTCTTTGATGGAATTAATCATCAATTTAAAGTCATCCAAAATGGTAACGAAGTCTTATCACAAAACGTGAGTGAAGATTTTACACCAAGCAAATTCTATTCTACCAATTCACACTTTTACTTAGGTCAATCTTCTTATAGAGGATATCATGGTGAAGGTGTCGAATAAAATCATATCGAAGCTTTTAAATGGTATAAATTAGCAGCAGATTGTGGAAATAAAATGGCAAAATACAAATTACAAGAAAAACGTAAAAAAGAAACTGTGTGTCAATATTGTGGAGGTAAATTTAAGGGCTTACTAATCAAAAAATGCTCTCTATGTGGTCAAAAAAAAGATTGTGGTCCTATAAAAATTCTGAATAATATTTAAAAAAATAACTACAAATTGTGTAGTTATTTTTAAATTCTTATATTTAAATTTATTAGGCTTCCCACCAAGCATATAATGTCATGTCACTATATACTGGGGTTAAATCTGTGAATTTACCAGCAGTTTGATTATTTTGATTTACTGAGGTATACCATCCAATAAATTTATATCCTTCTCTAGTAACTGTTGGGAAGATGTATTTACTTGAATTGCTATAGAAAGTTTCTCCATGAGTTACTTCAAAAACGGTTGAATAAGTATCGCTTGAGAATTCTCCACCATTCGCATCGAAGGTAACGATATGTTTTTCTTGAGCTTGAGATAATTGAGCTATTAACATCCAACTGCCATTAATCTTTTGATAGATGGTCATATCTGATTTATTTAAATAGAAGTCACCATCTCTTCCCATTGAAGAAGTAGGGGCACTCATACCAGATAACCAAGTAGAAGGAGTTGTTGGCTTTGAAAAAGATAATTCTTGTTCTGAGCCATCAGTATAATGGAATATTAAGATATATTGATCTTCAGTTTCTCTATTTTCAATATATGATATGCCCGTTCCGGTATCACCTTTTGGGATAGTGATAGTCGTTGCTTCAAAAGCATCATCAGTATAAGTGATGGTTATTGTTTGTGATCCGTCATCATTATAAGTAATTTCCACATTAGCAATACCATTTCCCGCATCACCTTTTTCGCCTTTAGGAATTACAAAACTAACATCATCAAGACCACCTTCAAATGAAATAGTAATCAATGTTTCTCCATTTGCGTTAGTGGAAGAAGTGACCGATTTAATAGACACACCATCTTTACCATTGATAACTGGAACTTCGATGATTTTAGGATCACTACCATCAGTAAAAGTAATCGTTAGGATTAACGTTTTGCCATCGCTAGATAACGTTTGAGTAATGCTTTGAATTCCATTACCATTTTCACCTTGAATTCCATCTTCACCATGGGGAATAACAAAAACCACTGGTTCTCTTTCTTCGTCCATAAAGACAATTGTTATCTCTGTATCACCATTTTCTAAGGCTGAAGTAACAATCTCTTTAATCATTGTTCCTTCATCACCAGTTGCAATAAAACCACATGATGCTAATGGGGTTATAACTAAGCAAGCTGATGCTAGAGTTAATAATTTCAACATTTTCTTCAACTTCATAATAATGTCTCTCCTTTCTAAGCACGATTACGCAAATTATCTAAAGATACTTTTTCTCCAAATAAATATGCATTTTCGCTTCCATGGCCGTTATACATCATAACATTAAATGGAGCAAAGCCCATCGCCATTGGAACCGCTCTACCGATAGCAAATGATAATAACTTAATCATATCGCTAGTATCGGATATTCCCGTGTTCATTAAATCTTTAAATGTATCTAAGACAACATCATCCATTAATTCTTCTTTGTTATCTAATTGTTCTACATCGACTATAGAATAATTATTTCCTCCGCCATATTTAGCTATTGCCGCGGATAAATATTCCTTATCATTCTCGATATGAGTATATCCCAATTGATTAGCAGTACTTAAGAACATCTTTTTAATTGGGAAGAAGGTATCTAAGTCAATCGCTTCTTCTAATTGGAAGATATTTGAAACATCTTGATAAACTAAGCAATTCGCATCAGTTTCATCGATAGTCTTATAATCATAAAAGCGTGTATCGCCTTTTAAAATGGTCTTCGTTGGATAAGATACTCCACCGATGTTATCCGGGAAAATAACCATATCCGTCATTCCCAAACGGTCAAAATATGGTTTAACTGGTGATCCATCATATAGATATGGACCATTGAATAATGAATCAATACCAATTGAGAATATTCCTGATTGATAGAAATAACTATCTTCAAAGGTCACATCACCTTTAAAAATCAAATCACCTCTTTCATCTTCAATAACACTTTGAGGATTAAGAGCTTCTTGCAAAACTTTAGCTAATGGTTCAATTTGATCAAAGGTAACATCATTACCCGATATTCCAGTTCCGCAGAATAATAATTTATCTGCAATTTCACCAGCACCATTGCTACAATTAGCGCTGAAAAATTCTTGTCTTGTATATGAATAATGACTTCCGCCATAGTCAAATTCAATGCGTTCATCCATATTCATTTTCTCATAGTCATTAGAGCCAATCTTAGCGATAAATTCACGTCCTTTTTCTAAAAGTGAATTCTTGACCAAGAGATTATTATTAGAGAAACTTCTTAATACGGTTCTTCCTGAAGATAGATATGAATTTTGAATCGTTACATTGTCACCATTTACTTCCACGACTGTACCAGTAGTGTCATTATTTTGTAAAATATTTGAAAAGTCACAATTTTTAAAGCAAACATCGTTCAACAATAAATTATCACCATCAACATAGAAACCAACATTATCTTGTCCATATGCCTTAACAACTGGAGATTCATATGATCCAATTATTACAAATGGTAATGGTCCCCTAAATAAATCGCTATCTTTTAAAGTAACTAAAGTATCACCGACATTAATCTCACTGCTAGGATAAGTCAAATTATGAGCGTTAATCATAAATCCATTTCCATAGAAATCTTTTTGAATATGAATTCCTGCAAGCAAGTCTTTTAAAATCTCTTTTGCAGATGGATCTTTCTTTTGATTATATTGATCGATATATTCGCTATTATAAGTAGTTTTAAATTTATAAACTTCATTTTCAAAATTAAATTTCTTATTTTTAATCTCATAATTTCCAAAAAGCACAGTATCTTTACTTTTTAAGATTGGACTTCCATTTTCTAATTTGATATTACCTGAATCATCAAGTTCATATGTATTCTTGATTGATTCCATATTAGTTTGCAAGCATACAATTTTACCATGCTCATCTTCATTAGTGCATTTTAATAAGTCTTGATATGAATAGACATTATAACCCTCATTAACGACATTAAAACGATATTCAGCATAATTAGTTTCATCATATGGTAAAACATATTTAACAAACGATTCCCCTTCACCATTAATTGTTACGCGATTTTTAATATTATCGTAATCAATATTAGATGAAGTTTGAATTTGATACATATCAATAGCTGAAAAAGCATCGTCATCACTTTTAATTTCAATATCTAAATCAAAGGTGGCCTTTTCAGTTTTATCACCTTTAAAATCATACATGCCATAATAATCTTTTCTTTCAATGGATTGATAAGAACGAGGTGACGCGGTATTAATAGTGACTACTGCACCAATAAATATTTTCGCATTAAAACTCTTAGAGATATTACCTGAAGTGTTTTTACAAGTGACAACTACATCTCCGGTAGATAAAAATACTAGATATGATTCACCATTTTCAACTTGAATTTCTGCATGTTCTTCTTCATCGGCGTTTAAATTTCTAACCGTCCAGATTAAAGTCGCATCAACATCTTCTTGATTATTAGCTAAAACAGGTGTTGCTTCAAGTTTAATTCTTTTTTTAGTATAAGAAAAAGCTTCTTGATTTTTATAATTCCAAACAATATTGGTGATATCGCCTTCAATCTTAGTAAATAAAAATGAAGACGCGACAAAAAACAATACGGATAGAATAAATGGAAGTAATAATAAAATTGCTAATGATTTCTTTGACATATTAATTCCTCATTTCTAAAGCCACAAAACGCTTTGCCATAACTTTATTAAAATATAATCCATAGCCTCCAAGGATGATAATTAATAATCCTAACATGATGAAGTATGAACCGATAAGCGGAATATTCAAATACGTTAATAAGAACATGCCACCTACGAACGCTAATGGAATAAGAATAGATAATAAAGATATTAATGAACCTTTATTTGATTCTTCGCCTTCTTTTGAAGGTAATTTAAGATCACTACTTATAGATAATAACTCTAAAAACGCTACGAGTAAAATAGTAAATAACAAGGCTAATAATCCATATGCTACTGAGATTTGTTTTGTAATCATTAAGACTAAAACTGTCACTAATAAAGATATCATCGATAAAGTAAATGGAACAACCATCTTAATAAAGATTTGCTTTTTATAAGAAACTGGAATTGTCTTACAAATTCTAACTCCCTGGAATTTCTCTCTACTTATCACAAATGAAGCTGATGTATTAATAAATGTAGCGAATAACGCTATAAATAAGATTTGAATAAATGGTAATAAATAAGTAAAGAAACTACTTACATAAGAAAGAATTCCTGTCTTAAATATAGTATTCATCGCCTGAATTACTAAAACTGTTAAGAAAGGTTCCATAATAAGTAAGCTAGAAAATGAGAAGATGCTATTTGAATCTTCAAAATATAATGCTAATTCTTTTTTAATCAAAGCTTTATTTAAACTATATAATTTTGGTTCATTTTCTTTATTATTTTTTTTGTTTTCTTTTTCATTATAAATTGAACTTAAATATAATTTAGAACTTAATAAAGTACCTAGTAAAAATACAGCAATTGAAACAAAACTAATAAAGAATAGACCGTTAAAATCTAAATTAATCAATTGAATAAAAAAGCGTGTTGGAATTAAATATTTCGCTATATCATCGAGCCTATTAATCGTATCTTGAGAAAATATCGCATATATATTATTATCTCTTACTAAGGTCAAAAAAGTATTTAATATATATGAATATACAAAGCATAATCCAATAGCGATAACTATTGAAGTTATAACTTGAATGACAAAGTGTTTCTTCAAAAAAGAAAATATCTTTTGATATGGGATCGATAACAAATAAGCTAAACCCGTTTCAAATATCGAAATGATAAATGGATACATTAAAATAAGAAACATCACCCGTGATATAACTAAATTATCATAACCATATACCACTAAAACTGGGAAAGAAATTAAATAATTCATCAAGACATCGCGAAGATAAACAAACACTATCTTAGACATGACGTTCATCAAAGGTGTAACTGGCTTTGACATTAAAATATCAAAGTCATCTTTAGAATATAAAGTCTTTCTCACGATTGTCGTTAAATATAAGCTATGCGCAATCGAAATAATGAACAAAAATAAACTTAAAAATGCCTGACTCGCTCCTGGAAATTTATTTAACTTTGTATTTAACATCTTAAAAATATAAATCTCTAAGAAAACAAAGGCCAATGAAACAACAATATTTAAAATCGCGCTTAAAAAATTCTTCTTTCGAATTTTTCCAATTATTGCTCCACTTTTAAATTCTTTTAATAACAGATTAAGAAACATAATCAGTCCTCTTATATATTTCAAAGAATACCTTTGATAATTGTGTGCGATAATATGGTTCTTTATCTAAATCAATTAATTTAACAATCTTACCTTCATTTATAATTGCCACACGATTACAAATCTTAGCTACCATATCTAAATTATGGCTAGTGACAAATACTGTACGCTTATGTGAAGCGAATTCTTTCATAACATTGACTAAGCTTTGATAGACCATAACATCAAGACCAACCGTAGGTTCATCTAAAATCCAAACTTTAGGATTATGAATCATTGAGGCCATCAAACCTAATTTTTGTTTCATACCATGAGAATATTCTTTTATCTTACAATTTAAATCCTTTAACGGTAAATCAAATTTTTGAATTAATAATTGTAAATTCTTTTTAAAGATATCTGGTTTGACGTCATAAATAGAGGCCACAAATGAAAGATATTCATTTCCAGTCATCATCTCATATAAACATGGTTCTGATGGAACATAGCCAAACTTTTTCTTAGCTTGTAAAGGTTGATCTTTAATTGACATACCATCGATAGCAATGGAGCCTTTTTCAAAATTTTTACTTCCAATAACGCAATCAATAGTCGTAGATTTACCTATTCCATTTTTACCGATTAAGCCAAAAATTTCGCCTTCATAGACTTCTAAAGATAATCCTTTAATAACATCTTTTTTACCATAGGATTTATATAAATCATCAATTGATAATACTACTTTTTTATCATCCATAAACTACTTTCCTCCAAATCCTTTAACCCATATATAAGATTTTCTATTTAATGTGATATACGTCCATTTGCCTTTACATCCAGAGCAGTTATAATTAACTCCATCAAAATGCACACTTCTTTTACCACATAATGGACAAATTTTAGAATATGTATCTTCATCCCCTACAAATAACATATGATAACTTTGGAAAAGATTATTTAAGGCTTCCTCTTGATCATCATCTTTATAAAAGGAAACTGTTAATACTCCATTATAATAATTTGTATTGTTTCTTAGGGTAATGAGACAGACATCATCATAGCCCTCATTTTTTTTCTTTTTTAATAATTCTTGATATTCTTTAAGATTTTCACGGTTTAATTCAAGCGACAAAACAATATAATAAGTAGCTAATTGTTCTAAAGTATCCTCATCATATTTCTCTCTAATCTTTTTTGCCGTGACAATAAATCCGTACTCTTGTGGATCTTTTTTTATTGAGAAGGTAAAAATCTTATCTTGTAAGTGAATAGCTCTATTAAATTTTAAACCTCTAGATGTCGAACTTATCTTAACATCATTAATCATTTCATTAAAACGATACTTATCTTGTAAATCATGCAAAATTCTAAATAATACATAATCTTGATAAAGTGGTAAAAAATAACTCTCATCATGAGATGATATATATTTTTTATAAAAACGATAACATATATTGTATCGACGATCTTTTAATAAAACATTAGTTAAGATTATCTCTTTACGATTAGCTTTATGCTTACTAACTTCTTTATAAAATGGTGTCGAAAATAAAGTCGAACATCTTTTCAATAATTTATTGACTTTTTCTGATGTTTCCTTAGTTGAATTTTCATTATTAAATAAAATACCTTCATAAGGGAACCTTGAAGCATTTAATGTTGCAAAAACACCATATTTGTTATAAGAGAAATTATCAGTTTCAAAATATGTTTTAATGCTTCCAATCTTTTTTTCATATATTCTAGATAAAGAAATTAGTTCTTCATTAATGAATGCGAGAACTTTGCAAATAAAGATATTCTCATAACGTACAATAGTATCTGTTGATTCATTTACACGAACATATTCTGGTGACATCAAGCCATTTTTTCTTTTCCATAGTGATGAATCTTCAAGTGTTTTCTTCACTGATGTGCTATCGATATTACTAGCCTGTTCACTTCTAACGATACTGTCTTCAGTTTTAATAGTTATCTGAGGTTTGCGAACAATAGAAATAATTGTCTCTATCACTTCTTTAGCATCTTTAATAAAACCTTGGTCTTCGCTATTTTGATATGGACCATATAAAGTAACGCTATTTAAATTATTTTTTAACGTCTTGAAAGAAGAAGACTCGAAAATCTTCTCCTTAGCAAATAATTTAAAATACTCCTCTTTATATGAAATCATTTAAACTATAACCTCTTTAACATTCTGTCAATTTCTTGGATTGATTTATTAAAACTATCTTTATATAAATCATTTATCATATCTTTGAGTTCTAATAATCCTTGTTTAACATATTCTTCAAAACGACCTTCTAGTTTATAAAGAATCTTTCTTGTAAATAAGAAGTCTAAAGCTTCTTCTTTAGTTCCTCCACAAGCGATAAAAGCTGGAACAAATAAAGAAATTTGATTCGAGATACGATTACCAAAAGTTAAATCAAAAGTATCATATGTGAAATCAGATAATTTTTTAAATTTTTCAAAATCTTCTTTAGTCATATTAAACTTTGGATTATTTTGTGCCGTGACAAATAAATTGTTTAATGTATCATATGAAATCTTAATTGGTAAGACTTCTTCATTAACCTCAAATGGTTCGTTACGATCTTCAAAGTCGATGGTAATTGCTCTATCGTAAACCTTATCAGTGATGGTATAAGTTGAATCATCTTTATTAGCAGTACCAACAAAGAAAGTATTTACTGGAATCATCACCTTACCATCAATAATATGTCTAGGAGCTTCAAATGAATAAGGAAGTTGCATTAAGTTTATTTTCCATTCACTTGATGGATATTCTAATATTGATAAGAAATCAGCAAAATAATATTCAATACGTGATAAGTTAAGTTCATCTAATACCATGATATTAACTTCACTCTCAGTATAACTTGCTTTATATAATCTCTTCAAGAAATCAGTTTCATTAAATGCTTTGGAAAAATCATTATAATAACCTAATAATGATGTACGATCTCTCCAAGTAGCTTGAACTGGTGTAAAGAAAGCATCACTTGACAAGAAATTTGCTAAATATCTTGGCAAGGAAGATTTACCTGTACCAGATAGACCTTCAAGAATTACTAATCTGGTAGTTGAGAAACTAGAGATAAATTCTCTAATCGTTCTTAAATCGAAATATAATTTTTGACTAGCCAAATATTTATGGAAACGAGTACATATCTCTTCAAGAGTTATATCTTCACTTTCAACTGGAGCAACTCCAAATTCATATTGAGAATCAATAGCGCACAATCCAGGGAAGATTTTTTCTTTATCTTTTAAGACATCGCCTTCAATAAGTGTTCCTCCACCATTACTAATACCACCTGCAAGTGTTCCGTTAGCGGTAATTTTTCCTTCTTCAACAGGAACATCTAGTGAATTAGTTAAATCCGATTCAAGTTTATTTTCTGCAGCTTTTTCAAGTTCTCTTTCCGCTCTTTCTTCTTCATCATTTGCATCTTTTTTGCCAAAGAAACGGAATGGTGAATCAATGTTTTTAAAGTTTACAATTAAAACAAATATTGCAAATATAATGCTTGCTAAGACTATATAAATAAGTCCACCAATTAATAAACTTTGCCATATCATTCTAACTGTAAAAGTGAATTTATTCCATGAATATGGAAGTTGTAATAGGACTGATAAACCAAAAGATAGAACAAGACAAATTAAAATAGTAATTATGTATTGCGATATATATTTTTTTGCAGTTGCTTTATCTTCATAATATTTTGCCAATCTCACTTCATAAAGTATCGCGGCAATACAGATAAATGTATAGGCGGCAATTAATAAGTAAGTGACATAATCAGTTACCGTAAGATTAAATACTGGAAAGCCAAGTAAACCGGCAAAAAGAGCGATTGGATTGTTCTTTTTAACAAATCCTCCTCCAGCATCTAAACATATTAAAGTAAAAGTTTGTATTAAAAGAAAAAAGAATAATAATGCTAAAAATATTAAATTTTTTCTTGTAAAGTGCGTCTTTCTTTTCATAATTTACTCCTTTAATTTGTTTTTGATTTCTTCAAGCGTTTTCTTTTCTTCATCAGGTGTTAGTTCTTTCTTTTTTAAATTATCAATTTCACTAGCGCTAATTTTGATATTTGTGTCATCTTTAGAAACAACATATAAAGTGTTATCTTCACTAATATTTCCTGATGCCTTTTTTTCATATTCGCCATTTAAAAACTCATAAACATTTCCTTGATAATATATATATTGAATATAAGATGTCTTAAATTCATTAATGTCTAATGGATCTTTAATAACTTCAAGGAGCATGCCAACTCGGTCATAGCAATCCTTTTTCAATTTTCCATAATACTTATCAAACATCCATAAGCAATATATAACCGCGAGAATCGTTACCATTCCTGAATATGATTGCAAAAACAAAACAATCATTCCCAATAATGGAACCCTTTGATTAGCATATCGCCCAATAATATCATCAAATGTTGAGACAAAAGAATCTGTAGCATTATTCGCATCGCCACGCGTATAATATTTTTTTATCCCATTTTCAGTTTCTATTTTTGTAATACGGTGAATTATAATTAAATTCTTATCATTTCGATAAGCGACAACATCGTATAATTTTAAATCATCTTCTTTTTTTACTCGATGAATTAAGATTAAATCGTAAGTTTGAAATTGGTTATCGAGATTATACGTATTTAAATAATCATTATCTTTATGTTTTTCGGACATTGACCCTGATGCCACAGTTAAAATAGCCGTATCACCAATAGGCATAACATTGTTCGTAAATTTAGAATATAAAGAGATGCTTAGAAACACTCCAAGCAATAATAATACTACAATCGAAACTGCTCTTTTTATATATTTTGCTTTCTTGTGGTTTCTCTTTTTACTTTTTTTCTGTATAAGTTCATTATCTAAAAGCTCTATATCTTTTTTACCAGATACAACTTCTTCAGAAGCTCCTTTACAATAGTGCGAAAAAAGAACAGTAAATACTATACAAAAAGATAGCAAAGAAATAATCGTAACCACAAGAGCAATAATTTCAATTTTGCTCATAAAAATTACACTTGCAACCTTTCTTAAAAATGCTTATTAAATACGCAAATAGGGGTATCCAAAAGGATATCCCTATATAAATTTAAAAATTAATGATTAAGCGACAAAGCTTGTAGTTAATGTAACTTTAAATGTTGAATTATTTAAATTTCTAAGATTTTGTAAGCATTCAAGAGCTTCTGCATAGCCTTTGCCTTCCTCACCAGTAAAATATTCACATGGATTTTTAGTCTCAAAAGCAGAGCCCCAACCAAATTTTAAATTAATAGTGAAATCTTTAGTCAAATTATCTTTAGCAAAAGTAAGGGCTTCTGCTTTTGGAGTTGTATAAACTGCAGGTAATGTTACATAAGTACCAATAAGATTTTCGTAAGTTGCAGTACCGGTATATTCTGTTGTTGCAGTTATTTGAACTTTTTTTGTGTAATCAGAAACAGTTACAGTTCCCTTAATAGTAACATCTAAATCTTCTTCAGTCACGGTAGAAACAGAAGGATTAATTACATTATATGTTCCAGCCTTTGGGCCAAAATTAACCGCTACATCATAGCCTTCAGCACTAGTAGTAAGAGCCATGCTTACACTTCTATTATCAATAGTTGCGACAGAAACATTACCATTTGCTTCAGCGCCTGTTTGTTGTCCAATTACCCAAGCAGCAAGACCTGTTGTTGCAGTCGCTACGATTGCAAAAGCACAGACACCGCCGATAATCCATTTACCTTTCTTTGAAATTCCTAATAATCCCATAATATCTCCTTTCATATATTTAAAAATATCTATTTCTAAGATTATTTATGTTTTTATTTTAATTTGAAACACTATGTTTGTCAAATATTGAACGTATTTATTGTAAATAAGTCCACAAAATTGGCATTTTTGTTACTTTTTACTATAATTTTTGAAAAAAAATATTATTTTTTATTATGTTAATTTTATTTTTTAAAATTTCTTTTCATCTTTATTTTAAATTAATGGGTTTTGTTTTATAATAAAAAATAGAGATGAAATTGAAAGGTAATGCATACTTATATGAATAAAAAATCAAAAAAATTTAGAGTATTTAGATTCCTATGTTTTCTAGCGTATCTTGTATGCGCTGCTGTTCTTATCATTGAATCATGTATGGATGGATCCTCATCGGCGAATCAAAGTAATGCCGTTGGTGGAACTATAGCTGACATATTTAATGACATCAGCGGAGACCAAACAGTTGCAGTTATTCCAACTGAAACTAATATAACTAATAAGATTGAACATGCCTATGTTGGTGACACATATACTATCAATGTTAAAGTATTACCTGAAGATTCCACTTATCAATCTGTATCATATTCTTCTAGTAATGAAAGCGTCGCAACTATCGCGGATAATGGTTATATTAATTTTTTAAAAGCAGGAACGACAACATTTGAAGTTATTAATAGTTATAATATTGATTTAAAAGATTCGATGACTGTTGAAGTAAGTAATGTCGAAGCCACAAAAATAACTTCATCTATCAATAATGCTACATATGATTCAAACACTGGTATATATACCTTATATAAAGGAACGCAATATACTATAAGCACAGCGTTTGAACCTGATAATACTACCATTAAAAATTTAAGTTACAGCGTTGATAATTCTTATTTATCAGTTGATAGTTATGGTAGTATCACCCCTACAAAGCATTCGTTTGAAAATCTTTCAACAATTACAGTTTCTCATGGTTCATTAACTTCAAATATTAAAGCTAAAGTCATCGATAGAAATATTGTTCCTTTAACAAATATTGATGCAACATCCCAAGTAATTGAATTAACTGAAGGCGAATCTAAAAATGTTAGTTTTACATTTACACCAACTAATGCAACCTTCAAAGAATATACCTTATCATCATCTAACACTTCAATTGTAAGTGCTGGTGGATCAAGAGTCACCGGAGTTAAAGCTTCAGATACTCCAATTACAATAACCGCGAAATCATCTTATTATAATGATGTGCAATGCACCTTCGATGTTAAAGTTAATCCTCGACCAGCTTTAAGTAGCTTCTCAGCATATATTTCTGGAGGTATGGTAACCGGTCCTTCTGGAGAAAAATACTATCAATTACAAGTTGGCGATAGCAAAAATATATCCGTATCTAAACAGCCTCAGCTTGCAATAATTCATAGTTTAACATATTCATCTAGCAATTCTGATATCGCTACCGTCTCTTCAAGCGGAAGAATAACTGGTGTTAATCCAGGTTTAGTTGATATCACTGTAATAGCTGATGGAATGCAACAAGTTCTTAAATTAAATATTATTCCTAAACCAGTATCTGGATTTGAAGATTTTGAAATCGTAGAATCAAGTCAAACAAATTATGTTCAATGTAATACTCCATTTAATGTCTCATCAATTGGTATTAATTGGACTCCATCTAACACTACCGATAAGGCAATAACATATACGTTAAATGGTTCAACATTAACTTCAAATACCATTACATTTACAAATCCAGGTCATTATATATTAGGTTTACGTCATAATAGTTCCGCTAAATATAAAGAAGTGCACTTCTATGCCTATTATGATTTCTCAATCGAATATAGTACTCAAGAATTAGATTTAAATAATTTAATTATCAATGATAGCTTTGAATTCAATATTAAATCTAATGATGAAAATCAATTACAAACTTATATAGTCGATAATGTTAATCGAGATTTATTATCTCTTGAAGAAATATCCACCAATACCTATAAGGTCAATGTTATTAGTGGCGGTAAAGCAAGTATTTCAATTACTCCTGTCATTCCAAGTGGTTATGTATTAGATAACTTCAAAAAGACTATAAGTATTAATTCCCATCATATTTATACTAAGCATTTACATATCAACGCTATTAAAGATGATAATGAAGCTAATCTTATCGATGCCAATAATGGTCTAAGCATCTTTAAAAACGATAATGTCTATTTAAAGGCTAATATCGATAATAATTCAACTATTGCTAATGTCGTATATACTTCACTCGATGAAACAAAATTATCGGTTGATAATAATGGTAAATTAATACCTCATGGAATTGGTATAACCGAGGTTAAAATTGAAGAGACATATTCTGGATTAAGCAAAATTATTCCAATTAAAATTTATAATCATATTGAAATTGATACCGAAAATAGTTTTAATATTACTGGAGCTAAAGTTACCTATAATCAAACTAATAACTCTTTCATTTTAATGAATGGTTTCAGTGCTAAAATAGCAGTTAATTTCACTGAGAATAGTACTTTCACAAATGTTAAATACTCTTCATCCAATGAGAAGGTTATTCAAGTAGGTAATGATGGTACGATGACTCCTTTATCCGTAGGCAAATCAGTTATCACCATGACAATTGATGATAAGATGACTGAAGCTATCTCAATATCGATAAATATTGAAGTTGTCCGTCAAGATTTCATTACCGATATTCACAATTTCTTATTAAAAGTTAGAAAAGGTCTAGGTCACTTTGGAGCCTTCTTAGTATTTGGTATTTGTTCGACATTTACTTATCTATTATACTTTGATGGAAAGAAGTATTTCTTCTCTGTTCCACTTAACTTTGTTCAAGGCTTTGCAATAGCTTCGTTAACCGAATATATACAAACATTTGTTCCAGGAAGATGCGGATTATTCTCCGACGTCTTGATAGATTTCAGCGGATTCATGATTGGCGCGGTAATCTTCACAATAGGGATTATTGCTACTCATTATATCCGTATCGCTATTAAAAATAAAAAACGTTAACCATCCTGTTCTTTTCATAAAAAAAGCGCTACTTCTACACAAACTCAAAACTCATGTAGCGCTTTTCCTTTGCAAATTTTTACTTTATAAAAATAGGGTAGAGGGAAAATAATTTTCGCCCCTCCCATTGCACCGTACGTACGTTTCTCGTATACGGCGCTACATCTATATTAAACAAACTACTTAGATAAGTAATATTCAAGGGGGTTGACCAATCCTGGTCTATCTCCTTTTCTTATTGCTAGAACTTTTGGCGAAAGCAAAAAGTTTACAACATCCAAACCACATCTTCTGTACCATCCAAGTCTTGAATTCGCCACTTTGAATATATGTTCATCAGTGAAACCACATTTAAATTTAGTATTTAATGATTTCAAGTTTTTAAATATTCTAAGTGGCTTTTTCCATTGTTTGATGATGATTACCCTTACTTTGTGTCTTAGCCATTGTCCCATAAAATCCATGAACTTTTTCATATTTCCAATTCGGAAGTAGTTAATCCACCCTATTAACATTTGATTAATTTTCGTAAAGGTGTCTTTTAATGGTTTTGATGAAGCATATTTTCTAACGAGTACCTTTTTAAGTTTCTCATATAGTTTTGCTTTTCTATCATCACTAGGTTTTGGTTTCCATCCATCATTACTTTTCCAAAATGTAAAGTCTAAAAAATTACTATTACTTGGTCTTACTATTTTTGTTTTAGTCGCTGATACTTTTAGAAACAATTTCCTTTCTAGCCAAGAGGTGACTGATTTCATTACGCGTTCGGCCGCTTTTTCACTTTTAACAAAGATATTACAATCATCCGCATATCTAACAAAACTTAATCCTCTTGCCTCTAGTTCTTTATCTAATTTATCTAAGTAAATATTTGAAAGAATTGGACTTAATGGACCGCCTTGAGGTACGCCGATAGTTGTTGATGTGACTAAGCCTTCCTCCATAACTCCCGCTTTTAGGAAACTACGGATTAAATGTAATGTTGTTGAATCATTCATCTCTTCCCTAAGTATTGAGATTAATTTATCGTGATTTACTGTGTCAAAATACTTTTCGATATCTAAATCGATTACCCATTCAAATCCATTATTAAGGATTCCTAAGACTTTACTTATTGCCAAATGACAATCTCTTCCTGGCCTAAATCCACATGATAGATTGCTGAATATAGGTTCGTAGACTTCCGTTAATTTAATTGAGATTGCTTGTTGGATTACTCTATCTATCACAACAGGTATTCCTAGGGGTCTTAATTTGCCATTGGATTTTGGAATATAAACTCTTCTTACAGGTTGAGGTTTATATGACTTATTCATTATTTGATTAATGATTTCATCTCTGTGCTGAGAAAAGTAATCATCGAGTTCGGACGTAGACATCTTATCAACTCCGCTTGCTCCTTTATTTGCTTTTACTCTTTTAATTGCCTCATTCAAGTTTTCTTCACTTAAAATCTCTTTAATTAAACTCATTTGCTGCTCCTCCTTCCATTCGTAGAATCTTTGGAAACATCCCCGTACCTTCACCTATCAAGGAACATACGTTTTCCTCTTCCTAGGTTATCCTTCGTTGCTGACTATCCAAATTTTGCTTACAGCGATTTGCAATATATAGACATTAGGTCCTTCGGTATTTGGCTTATTGCCTACTATGACCTCAGCTGACTCCCTAACTATCTATTTTTTATCGTACATATGTCTATGCGTTAGGGCCTCTCGGGGTAAGTCATTCATCATTAAATCTTCATTGCCCCTTGATTTACTGCTTTGGTTTTACGTTTATCTTTTAGACTTCGGTTTGATACGCAACCTTATCTACCATTTAGCCTTATCAAGTTTCTGTTCGTAGACTCAAAGATTTTGCAGTTCCACTTCCTTCACTCATAGCATTACTGCTACCAGCTTGTGGTTCGCTACACTTGGCGATAAATACCCGTGGTCAGTTTCAATACTGACTAGATGAATGGCGTGCCCGACACACGTAAAAAAATAGTATAGCAAGGTCGCTATACTATTTTTAAATTCAATAATTCTTTTAATTATTTTATGAGTCTAATTTTTCCAATGAGTGGAATTTCTTTTTCTTCACCATTTGCTACTGCAACGATTTGAATAATCATTACAACTAAAACTAATAAACCACAAATAGATCCAATGATAACTCCAACATAAGGAATCAAACCAAGAATACCACTTACTACGCCTAAGACGATATCAGCAATAAATAAAACTAACGCTTGATTAACATGGAAACGAGTAAATTTATTATCTTTAGGTACCACTAGTAATGGAATTAAAAATAAAAATCCGAAATATCCGATTGCTGTTAAAACTTTAACAGTAGTTGGACTCATTTCATTTTCTGCTTTAGTTTGTTCTTTTTCTTCTACTTCTGGCTTTACTTCTTTCTCTTCCATTTATATTTCCTCCATTACTTATTATATTAACTTACAAATATAAAAACTACACTAAATTCTATATTTTTTTAACTTCCGTTATCATTTTTTATGTACATATCGCATTTAATTTACAATAATAGAAAATCGTTTATTTTCTTGTAGAAAAAGATTGTTTATTAAATATAAAATGTATTTAAATATTTACAAGATGAGTTTGCATTTGTATTTATTAATTCATATATAATTGATAGATATTATTTACGAACTAGTAATGTTGCAAACTTGTTTGTTCAACTTGAACAAATAAGTTTTATGATTTATAATTAATATACAAAAAGGAGATATCGATGGCTAAGATAAATTGTGAATATAATATTCAAAAGGATATTGAATTCTTAATGGAAGCGGAACGAATTAACGATTCTGAATTTGCTAAAAGAACAAAGATTTCTCGATCTACATTGGACGAGATAATGAAAAAAAATAGTGCTAGAAATGATGTATATGAAAAAATATATACTTATGCCTATGAAAGAAATTATCGTTTCAATGCGGTTAAGGAAGAATTAATTAAAGAAGAGTATCAAACAGTATTGTTTCACGGGTCTAAAGATGGTTTGCATTTAATTACCGAGAAAGGAACAAGGGACAATTGCGACTTTGGGAATGGCTTTTATCTTGGTGAAACCTATAGCCAAGCACTATCATTTGTATGTGAAAAAGATGATTCATCGGTATATTCATTTAAATACTCATTAGTTGGATTAAAAATTAAAAGATTCAAATGCGATTTGGAATGGATGCTTGCAATTTGCAAATACAGAGGAACCATAAAAGAATATGAATCACATGAATTAATACGTAAAATTATAAAAGAAGTTGAAGAGGCTGATGTTATTATTGCACCAATCGCGGATAATAAAATGTTTTATATTATGGCTCTATTCACTAACGGAGATATAAATGCAGACGTTGCTTTACATTCATTATCTGCATCAAGATTAGGACTACAATATGTTTTTAAAACAAAAAAAGCTATTGAAAAATTAAAACCAATCGATAAATATTATATTTGTAAGTTAGAAAGAGATGATTGCCGTAAAACTTTAATCGAAAGAAGCTTTGAAATTGATACTAAATTGAAACTAGCTAAAAGAGAATTTAAAAATGGCATGTATATTGAGGAAATATTAAGATGAAAAAATTTGATCATAGTGGACTATTATTGGCTGAATATCAAGGAAAACTATTTGAAAAATCATCAGATTTGAATTGCTCCAGCGCAATTTTTTTAAGAAGATTTTTACATTCAGATTTATTGAGAAAACTTGATGATGCAAATGCTTTTTTAAGTGCTTTTGATGTTAATGAGGGAATTCAAAGTATATTATCCCAATTTGGAGATACAAATTATGGAAAAGTAAAATTCTCAAAAAATGCCCTGTTTTGGATGGGATATATGTATAGGTATATTGCCTATACAAGAGAGCAACCGACAAGTTTTATTATGAATCTATTTAAATATCAACAAATGAATTCAGTATATTATTCGTATCATACTCAAGACCCTGAATGGTGTATAAATAGTTTATTAAACTTAAATGGTTTAACACAAGATATATTTGATAATAATTTTCGCTTAAAGCAAATAATAAGAAATAAGAATATGCATTAACTTGTTTGTCCAACTTGTACAAACAAATTTTATAATGTTCTAAATGATGAAGTTTTGTATTAATTATTAAAAACTAGTCAATGTTAATTATCGTGAGCCACATAAGTTTTGGTCCTATAAAAATTTTTAGGGTTTTGAATAACGCTATAAAAAAAATTAGGGTCG
>CABUOQ010000010.1 GCA_902493275.1 uncultured Bacillota bacterium
ATTGCTTTTTCTTTTATAAAGTATGAAAAACTGCTTTTACTTTAAAAACTTGCGATAATCCTACTTTTTCTATCGCACGATTTTTTTGTTTTTCGCTACTATGAGCATATCGCGCTAAAGTAACTGAAGGACTACTATGACCAAGAAGTTCAGATAAAGTTTTAATATCTGTTCCGGCTTCAATGGCTCTAGTGGCAAAAGTATGACGCAAACTATGAAATCCGCGATGACGGATGTTTAATTTTTGTAAAAGAGTATCGAAACTTCTTTGATAATTTCCAATTCTTACAAATTTTCCTGTTTTTGATGATATTAAATATTCTCCTCCCATTGATTTCAATGCCTTTATAAAAGGGATTAAACTCGTAGAAATAGGTATTTTTCGTTTTCCAAATTCCGTTTTAGTCGAGCCAATGTAAGGATTACCATATTCTGATACTTTAACAATACTTGCGCTGCTATGAACAAAAATTATCTTTTGCTTTAAATCGATATCCTCCCACCTTAATGCAAGAAGTTCACCAATTCTTAACCCGGTATATAATGAAATAATCACACCAAAATATCTAAGTTTATTTTTTTTAATAATATATTTTTCAAGTTTATGCTGTTCATATTCAGAAAATATCTCAATCTTTTTTTGCTTATGCGCTAGATGAATATTGGAAAAATAGTCTTTGTTTATCACCTCTTTTTCAATAGCTAATGAAAATATGCGCTTTAAAACTCCAACAATTTGTAAGATTGTATTGTTTGCGAGTTTTGACTTTATTTTTTGTTTATCATATGATGACAATTTAATTATAAACTCTTTTAAATGCCGCCTTTGAAATTCTTCAATTTGCACATTTTTAAAATTTGGTAATATATGCGTCTTCAATACTTCTTTATAGCGAAGATACGTCCTTTTCTTCCAATGAGATTTATTAATATCCAACCATTCTTTTGCTAATAATTCAAATAACATAAAATATTTCTTCCTATTCTACAAGAAAATTACATTTTATTTCTTGTATAAAATATTTTATTTACTTTTTTTATCACAACTAAGAATATAATCTAAAGTCTAAAAAACAATATTAATTATGTTTCTTATTTTCCAAATTTTTAGCGATAAAATATCCACAAGCTAAGGCAAAATGAATATTATAACCACCACATTTTCCATCGACATCGATTACTTCTCCCCCGACAAAGATGTTTGGATATCTTTTTAAAGATAGATTATCAAAATTAATTTCCTCACAAGATATACCACCTGAAGTAACTTGAGATTCTCTTAATGGATATAAATCTTTTAAATGATAAATTTTATCTTTAATTTCTTCATTATACGAAACATTTAAAAGCAGATACTCTGATATCTCTGCACATAATAATGATTTATAAGCAAATGATAATGATGTTTGTTCAATTAATCTATTTAATTCTAAAATATTTATTTCAGGAATGAAATCAATATGTAATTCACAACGATTAATATCTAAATTATAACGATTAATATATGAAGAAACATTAAAAATAACTATGCCTGAAATACCATCTTTTTTAAAAATAATTTCGCCTTTTTCGCAAAAGATCAGCTTATTATCATGAAACAATTTAACATTGACTTTAGCTCTTTTACCAACAATTGATTTATCAATTTTTTCCTTAAGGATAATAGGACAAAGACTAGGGCTAATATTAGTAAATTTCAAGCCGAGATTTTGTAAAAAATTATAATTATCACATGAATAAAAATATGATGCACCTCCGCTAGTGATAATTGCGATATCAGTAACAATAACTCCTTGATTTAAAATCAATCGAATTTGTTCACCTTTTTTTTCAATATCTATAACAGAAGTATCAGTCAATATTTTTACTCCTAATTGTTTCAATGCCTCGGTTAATAAAAACAAAACGGTTTTTGAAGAATTAGAAATTGGATATCTTCTTCCTTCTTCATCATGATAATAATATAAATGAATTTGTTGATAGAATTCTTCTTCATATCCTTGATAAATACTTAGAATATTTTTTATTTTATCGCCATTTTTATAATCGCTATCTGATATATTCTCATTAGAAAAATTACATCTTCCATTTCCTGAAACTTTAATTCTATTTCCAATACTAGAATCTTTTTCAAGTAAAATAACTTCATCTGAAGGATAATGTTTTTTTAAATGGTATGCAGTTGAAATTCCGCATACTCCTCCACCAACTATTACAATTTTTTTCATATTTTTATCTTAACACTAATAATTTCTGTTTACTATTAATTTTTTGTTGCTATAATAAAAATATGCTTATTTTAATGGGACCATCTGCAAGTGGCAAAACCGAAATCGCTAAAATTTTAGATCAAAATTTTAACTTGCATAAAGTAATTACACATACAACAAGAGAAATGCGAATTAATGAAAAGAATAACATTGATTACCATTTTGTCGACAAAAAAACTTTTTTAGCGATGAAAGAAAATCATCGTTTTATTGAAACCACTGTATATAATGATAATTTTTATGGAACGTCTATCGATGAAATTGATGATAATAAATGCATTGTTCTCGACCCTAATGGCGCGAATAATTTGAAACAGATGAAACTCAAAAATATCTTTATCGTCTATCTAAATTGTGATGAATGTATAAGAATCGCTCGAATGCATTCCCGCAATGATAAAGAAGATAAAATCAAATCTCGAATTCAATCAGATTCTTATTCATTTAATAAAAATACTAAGTCTATCGCGGATTTATGTATCGATTCAAATCAACTTACTCCTAAAGACTTAGCATCTATTATTTATGAAAAATATCAAGGATTTCTCAAAGCTAATCAATAACGCTTTTCTGTAAATCCTTTTTCTTTTAAAACGAGGAACTCATCATAAGTGGTTACTTTATCAATAAATGTATTCTCATCAATATACATTATACGATTAGCCACTGAATTTAATAATTCATGATCGTGACTTGAGAATAATAAAACACCTTTATAGTTGATCATTCCTTTATTTAACGCAGATATTGATTCTAAATCTAAATGGTTAGTTGGATCATCAAAAATCATAAAGTTTGAGGCATTGAGCATTGTTTTAGCTAGCATACATCGAACCTTTTCACCACCAGAAATTACATTTGCTGGTTTTAATGCCTCTTCATTTGAAAAGAGCATTCTACCTAAAAATCCCCGCAAGTAAGACTCATGCTGATCTTTAGAATATGGTCTTAACCAATCTAACAAAGAATCATCTGTTTTAAAATATTCATCATTGTTTGATTCCATATAACTTGCCGTTATAGTTATACCAAATTTTATTTTGCCTTCATCAGGTTCAACTTTTCCCATTAATGTATCGAAAAAAGTTGTTATCGCCAAAGTGTTTGGCCCGATTACAGCTACTTTATCTCCTTTATTCAAAGAGAAACTTACATTTTTAAAAAATCCCTTTTTAGATAATGATTCCACTTCTAAAACATCATTTCCAATCTGTCGTTCAAATTTAAATTCGATGAATGGATATACTCTTGAAGATGGTTTTATATCATCTAAATTAATTTTTTCTAATTCTTTTTTTCGAGAAGTTGCTTGTTTAGATTTGGATGCGTTCGCAGAGAATCTAGCAATAAATTCTTGTAATTCTTTGATTCTTTGTTCTTTTTTAGCGTTATTATCCCGCATTTGCTTTTGAATTAATTGACTTGATTCATACCAGAAATTGTAATTACCAACGTATAAATTAATCCCACCATAGTCAACATCGCATATTCTCGTACATACTTTATTTAAAAAGTAACGATCGTGACTTACAACAATAACCATGTTTTCAAAATTATATAAAAAGTTTTCTAACCAATTAACCGCTAAAGCATCTAAGTTATTGGTTGGTTCATCTAGTAATAGGATATCCGGATTACCAAAAAGAGCTTGTGCTAGCAAAACCTTAACTTTTTGTTTCATATCTAATTCCGACATTAAGCAATACTGAAGTGATGAATCAATTCCTAAAGATGATAATAATGACGCTGCTTCAGATTCTGATTCATATCCGCCCATTTCCATATATTCGTTTTCTAATTCACCAGCTCTAATGCCATCTTCATCAGAAAAATCCTCTTTAGCGTATAGTTGCTCTTTTTCTTTAGCAACCTCAACAAGACGTGGATATCCTTGTAAAACCGTATCGATGACCGTAAAATTATCATACGCGTTATGATTTTGTTTTAAGATTGACATTCTTTCTTTTTCTGTTAATTCCACTGAGCCAGAAGTAGGCTCTAATTCACCGGATATTATCTTTAAAAACGTGGATTTACCCGCCCCATTTGCGCCAATAATCCCATAGCAATTATCCTTTTGAAATTTTAAATTGACGTCTTTAAAAAGCATTCTTGGGCCGAATTGCATTGATACATTATTAACAAGTAACATCTATTTTCCCCCTTAATGATATAATTTCTTCTGTTTGAGATATTATTTCTGCATGATCGAATCTTTTAGGAATTCTTTTTATACATGGATATCCAGAAATAGCAAAAAGGCCTCGTGGTTTAATATAAATATTCTTCTTATAAGGAAGTATGCATCCCAAAAGACTACATAGAGCCGCCTTTTCTGCTGAATGCGTAAATAAATTTAAAAATCTTCTTCCCGCACGAGCAAAGGCAGATGATAAGCCCGTATCTTTATTAAATAATATATTAGTTGAACACACACCTGGATGTACTAAGAATACATTCGGATTCTCTTCTTTATTTAGATAAAATGCCTCAGAAGATAACAAAAATTTAGAATATCCATATAGTTTATTTCTAGAACATGTTTGATATTTATCTAATCCAATATTTTTACTTAAAGTGGCAGTTAATGAAGTTACAATAACTAAACGTGCATTGTTTTTATGTAAATATTCTTTTAAATTATTTAACAGATAATATTGTCCGAAATAATTCGTAGCTAAAGTTAATTCTAAATCATCTTTAGATTTCATTCCCTTTTTAGGAAAATAGATACCTGCATTAAAAACGATGCCATCAATACATTGATATTTATTTTTTAACTCATCCGAAAATTTTTTTATCGATTCAAACGATGATTGATCATAAATCATTATTTCCGCTTTGGCATTAGGAATTTCTTTTATAATTTCTTGAAAAGCTTTTTCTGCTTTTTGTTTATTTCGGCAAGCCATTATCACTTTTGCATTGAGGAACATTAGATATTTACTTAATTCATATCCTATTCCAGAATTAGCACCTGTAACAACAAAAACTTTTCCTGTTAAATCAGCATTTAATTTGTTTATATACTTAATATACTTCATGCTATTTTATTAACTCATCTAAATCATTAATAAGATTATCTAATTCATCTAATGAAGCAAGTTTAGCACCAGAGGCATTTTCATGTCCTCCGCCGCGATATTTTTCAGCAATCTTATTAATTGGTATATTTTTTGAACGAATTGAAACGCGATATTCATTTCTATTTACATCTTCACTGACACTAACCCAAATTTCAATTCCCTTAATATTAGAAAAGATGCTCATATGAATTTTAGCTTGATCAACACGAATATTAAATTGCTCAAGTTCTTCTTTATTAAAGACATAATAAGCTACGCCATGTTGACTAATTTTATAATTATTTAAAAGATATTTTTGAATTTCCAAATCCATCAATGTTTTTTCATACATGATTTGATAAACATCTTTACTGATATTAATTCCTTTTTCAATACAATAAGTTGCACTTTCAAAAGTATGGATAGAAGTTGATGGAAATAAGAATCTTCCTGAATCTCCAACCATACCTGTAAATAAATATTTTGCACATAAAGGAGACATTGGATATTTTTTTTCATTGGATGCAATAAAATCAACTATTAATTCTGCACATGAAGCTAATTCATCTTTAACAATATTAATTAACCCATAGTTTTCTACTGCTGGATGGTGATCAAATTTAATTATTTCTTTTGCTTTTTGAAATGCTTTATTATCTATTCTAGCCGTATTTCCTGTATCAACTACTATAGCTAAAAAATCACCGAGTTCATCGACATTAACCTCTTCAATATGAGGGAAAAGTCTTGGTGTAAAATCGATAAAATCATTTCCCATCGAATATATTTTCTTTAATGGGAATGAATCCTTTAACCATGTAACTAATCCATTTTGTGTTCCTGAAGCATCAAAATCAGGAAATTCATGGCGAAACACCAATATGGTGTCATATTCTTTTATTTTCTTTAATACTTCTTTATATTGATTTTTAAATTCATCTAAAATTTTCATGAAGACTTCTCCTTTCATAATCCACATGAAATTATAACAAATATAATCAATATTTATAATATATTTAGGATAAATCTATTATTTTAAGAATTATTTTCAGCAAGGCATTTATTAAACGCTCGATTTCTTAAAAGATAATATAATAATGTATGCGCGACAAAAGTCAAAATCCAAGATATCGGATATGATACATATAAAGCATCCAAGGTTGGATTAAATTTGAAAACAGTATATATCCAAATAATTCTAAACGCACATGCTCCAATTAAAGAAGTAATCATTGGAATTAAAGCGTATCCTAACCCTCTAAGCATTCCGCATGCAACATCCATAATTCCACAAAGAAAATAGAATACACACATATAAAACATACGTTTAATTCCAATTTCAATTGCTCCTTCACTAGAAGTATAAAGTCTTAATAAATATCTTCCTAGTACAAAAGATAATCCTCCCATGACCACACCAATAATTGATACGATAATAAGACAATACATGAATACTTTTTTGATATTATTAACTTTCTTAGCCCCATAATTTTGACCAGTGAAAGATAAAGCTGCATGATATATTGAATTCATTGCAGTATAAGTGAATCCTTCAATATTTTGAGCGGCGGAATTACCATTCATTACCGTGGATCCAAAAGAATTAACACTCGATTGAATTAAAACATTAGAAATAGAAAATATACTTCCTTGAATTCCAGCAGGCAAACCAATCATCGAAATTTCCATTGCCTCCTTAGAATAAATTCTCATTCCCTTTATTTCTAGATGAGCATATCCTTTATTTCTTATCAGCGAAACAGTTACTAAAATTGCTGAGATAAATTGAGAAACAATCGTTGCAATAGCCACTCCCATGACATCTAATGAAAATCCTAAAACAAACACAAAGTTTAAAGCTACATTTATTAAGCCAGAAATCGCTAAAAATATTAAAGGACGTTTGGTATCACCTGTAGCCCTTAAAAGTGCCGCGCCAAAGTTATATAATAAATTAAATGGCATCCCAATAAAATATATTTTTACATATATACTTGATAATTCTATGACATCATCTGGAGTTTTCATCCATTTCAAAAATATTCCCGAACAAAAAAAGCCAAATATTCCAACAATAATTCCTAAAATTATTGAAAGTAGAATTGCTGAAGAAACCACTCTCGAAGCTTTTTGCACATTTTTAGCGCCTATGCACTTTGCTAATGCCACATTAGCGCCAACTGATAATCCCATAAAAGCATTAACAATTAAGTTAATCAAAGAGCCCGTATTTCCTATTGCCCCTACAGAATTACTACTACCAAAATTACCAACAACGATTAAATCAGCTGCATTATATAGCAATTGTAAAATTCCTGATAACATTAATGGAATCGCAAAAATGACAATCTTCTTAAAAAGATTGCCAGAGCACATATCCATTTCATTTTTAGACAAGATTTTGTTATTCATAACAATAACCTCAAAAGAATTTTATAACAATTCTATTGATACTGCATCATCGTGTGGAATAGGAGTCCATTTTACTTTTTTAAATAATGCAGTCATTGAAAGTGGAAGATAAAATGCCATAAAAAGAGGGAAAGTAAATGTATATAAAACTATTTTTCCTTTAGATGCTTTCATTTTTTTGCCATATTTAATTGAGCAACATGCTGAAAAGAATAAGAACATACAATAAGCACCAAAGAAGAAATTAAACAAACTCAATAAAGTGCTATTTAAATAAACTTCTAATGGCATCATTTTTATTAAAAAATAGAACGTATTAACTAAAAAAGTTATTATCGACCATGCGAATAAAATAATTGGTACTGGTGCGACATGAATAGCTAATTCAAATCTAGTTTGTGAAGGCTTAAGTAAGCATTTTTTCCCTAATCTACCATCATATTTTGCAAAACATTGATGAGTTCCTTTACACCATCTAAGTCTTTGATTTAAAGAAACCTTTAAAGACTCTGGTTGTTCATCATAGAAAACCGCATCCTCGCAATACTCTATTTTTATACCATCTATAGCGCAATTAAGGGAGAATTCAATATCTTCAACCATGGTATTAAACTTCCAACCATCGTATTTTACTAATACATCACGTTTTACAAAAAAACCTGTCCCGGATATAAAAGTTCCCATCCCAAGCAGACTTCGTGAATGATGTAATAATAAACATTCTCGATAAAACGAAAATCCTTGACCAGCAGTAATCCAATTCTTTGCAAAATTTTTTGAATCTCTAAATGAGGTTGCAACTTCAACACCTGAATCAAATAATTTATTCATTTCTTTGGTAAAACTAGAAGAGACCAAATTATCAGCATCAAAAACAAAAAAGGCTTCGAAATCATCGTATGCTTTATCTTCCATAATGCGATGCAATATATAATCTAAAGCGTATGACTTACCAACTTTAATATTATTTTTTCTTTTGTATACTATCGCTCCATGTTCTTGTGCGACTTCGGCAGTATTATCAGTGCAATTATCAGCAACGACAAACACTTGCATTAATTCACGCGGATAATCTTGTTCATATATCGAATCAATTAAATATGGAATAACTTTAGCTTCATTTCTAGCAGAAATTATATAAGCATATTTATGATTTTTCTTGGCTTCTGGCCATTTTTTACTTTTAGTGAATAATCCAACAAAAGCATGAAAAAATTGATGAGCATAACATACGAACATAAAGATCATCATTATTATATTTAAAACGTAAAAAACAGATTGTACAATATTATATATCTCTTGAGCAGTTGTCGCTCCTTTATATCTAATTAAGAAAGAACTAATTTCTAATATAGAATTCACTTCATTCACTCCTTTAACCTTAAAGAAGGTCCTATACATTGTATCCTATCAAACAAATAATTTCAAATAATTAAAGTGCTTTTCACTATTTACTACAATTATTATTAGTTGATAATATAATTATTATTTACTATCACTTTTTTGTAAAATATCTAAAACGTGTGATGAAGCGCCTAAAAGCTCTTTTCGTTCACAAATAGAAAAAACATATTTTAAATACGTATTAAATGTGTCTTCATCCATTTCATTAATATATTTTCTAATATAATCAGTTGGTCCATCTTGAGAAACAAGATGTAGTCTTTTAACCGGAAAGCCTTTATTTATATTATCGATGTCTTCAATTCTAACATAATCATATAAGTCTTCTTCAGAGTTATTAATATGAAAGTTACCATCAATTTTATTTTCTTTTATTGCTTTCATCATTTGATTATCCATTATTCCATGACGAATTACAGCATATTCATTCATAAGATATGAAATAAAAATATATCCTCCTTTTTTTAATACTCTTAAGCTTTCTTCTAATACTTTCCTTTTTTCTTTTAAATCAAATAAATGATACATTGGTCCAAAGATTAAGATCATCTCAAAGCTTTCATCAGCAAATCGTGATAAATCTAAAGCATTACCAAGATGTGCTTTTATCGATTTGTTTTTCGCTTTTAAAATCCCTAAATTATTTTTAACTAATTCAAGTGCCGTAACTTCATAGCCTTTTTCTTGTAAGTATATTGAATATCTTCCAGTACCTGCACCATTATCTAATATTGCTTTGTCTTTTAATTTTGGTAAATATTTTTCAATGTAATTTGTCGTCACAAAAAATTCGACTTTTCCATGGCGCGATAATAGTCGTTTATCCTCACAAAACTTGTTATAATAGTTTTCTAAAAATTCGTTATTCATATTTATTAAATATATCATTTTTCTCAATATTTTTTTACTTTTAAATAAAAATTCCTCAACTTTTATCAAAATTGTCAATAATATATTTATCCTAGATAAAATTGACTTTTATCTTGTAATATGTTTTAATAATCACGAAATCGATTTATGAAAAAATTCAAAAAAATAAAATTCAGTCGTTTACATTCATTAGGATTGATATTATCTTCGTTTCTAATCATCATCTTAATCGGTTCTATACTTTTAGTTTTACCTGTCGCTAGTAATGGTGACAGCATTTCTTTTATTGACGCTTTATTTATATCAACATCTGCAATATGTGTGACTGGACTAAGCCCTGTTTCTAGTGTTGCTGATACTTTATCTATATTTGGAAAAGTAGTATTAGCTGTTCTCATTGAAATTGGTGGTTTAGGATTCGTGACGATAGTGATGTTTATAGCGATAATCTTCGGTTTTAAAGTAACTTTTGGGCAGCGTTTAATTTTAAAAGAAGCTCTAAATCAAGATACTTTAGGTGGTGTAGTCATCCTATTAAAAAAGATTATTTTTACAGCATTTATCATCCAGTCTTTTGGAATAATACTATGTTTTATTGACTTATATTTCGTGCATCAATATGGTATTATAGAGGCTTTGGGATATTCAATATTCCATATTATCTCATCATTTAATAATGCTGGTTTTGATATTTTTGGTTCAACTTCTCTTGTTCAATTTAGAGGTGATTCTTTATTTATTTTAAATACAGCAATGATGATTATTGCTGGTGGACTCGGATTTATCGTTATGTTTGATATCGGTCAAAAGTCTAGTTTTAAAAGACTTTCTCTTCATTCCAAAGTTGTCTTGACGATGACTCTAGTATTACTAGTATTTGGAACTCTATCTTTTAAATTTTTAAACTGGAATGAATTTTCTTGGCTAGATGCATTTTTTATGTCAACATCATTTAGAACCGCTGGATTTTACTTAATAAATCCTGCGACTTTCAATAATGCTTCGCTGCTTATCGCTATGGCCTTAATGTTTTTTGGTGTTGGTCCAGCATCTACTGGTGGAGGTGTAAAAATCACCACTTTATTCACATTGACTGCTTCATTAATAAAATTTGCCACTGGATCAAATCAAACTCATGCCTTTAAAAGAAGAATCTCAGAACAATCAGTTATCAAAGCCTTTATTTTGACGACATTTGCCTTCTTCTTTATAATAATCATTTCATTTATTCTTTCGATAAGTGAAAGAAATAACGAAGCTGCAAGTTTCACAGCCATAATATTTGAATGCATATCAGCATTCTCTACAACTGGCTTTAGTTTAAACTTAACTACTACATTAAGTACTTTTTCAAAATTTATGATTTGTATCTTAATGTTCGTCGGTCGTTTAGGTCCTATTACTTTTATTTCATTATTTAACCGCAACGCCAATGTTGCTAATAAAAAAGACTCAATTGGATATGTCGAAGAAAATATCATTATCGGATAGGAGGAGATGTTATCTATGAAAAAAAATTATGTTGTTATCGGTTTAGGAAGATTTGGATTATCTTTAATTGATGAATTATCAAAATATTCCAATAATGTTATGGGAATTGATCTTAATCCAGAAGCAGTGGAACTAGCTTCTCATATGATTCAACAGGCATATATTGCTGATTCTACATCTGAAAAAGCCCTAAAAAATCTTGGAGTTCAAAATGCTGATCATGTCGTTATCTCATTTGGCGATAATTTTGAAGGAACAATAATGACTTATGCGACATTAAAAGAATTAGGAGTTAATAACATAACTGTTAGATGCGACCGCGATCACTATGTGCCAATTTTGAAAAAACTAGGAGTTAATGATATCATATCCCCTACTAAATTAGCTGGCACAAGATTAGCTTCTCGTATCGTCTCTCCTGATTTTGTTGATTATTTCCAATTAGCAAATGATTATTGCGTTGTTGAAGTTCCAGTGCCAACAACATTTATAGCCCAAAAAGTTAGCGAATTAAATACCCGCAATAAATTCGATGTTAACTTATTATTAATTAGACGTAACAAAAATACAATTTCACCACGTGCTAATGAAGAAATTCGCCCAGGTGATGAACTATTCGTATTTGGTCAACATCGTAATATTGTCGCGTTAACTGAATTTTTAAAAGATAGATAATTATTTATTAATTGGGTGATTTTCTTTAATTGATTCAATATAGACATCTCTAATATAATCACCAGAATATATAAATGTAGTATTACTTAAAGTATCAATATATCTCATGTAAACAAAATCTATAATACTCATGTGATAGATATTATTATTATTTATAGTGTCTATTCTATTTTCATAATAAAAATAATCGCAATATGACATGAATTTTTTCAAATCTGCCCCAGATATTTTTACTAATAAAATTCTGTTTTCAAATGGATATACCTCTAAAATTTTTGATGCTTTTATATTACCATATGAAATGTTAGCACGAACTCCTCCAGTATTAATACATGCGAAGTCACTCTGATAATATTTATTAAAATATTTTACTGTTTCATTACCAATTACCGAGCGGTCTAATTGTCTTGAGGTGTAACCAACATTTTCCTCTCCTGCAAGGATAATATCTTTATATTCATCATAGATAAGTGAAGTTATCTCTTGATCTTTAGCATAATCTTCTGGATATTTATGGGACATATCATAAGTTATCGAACCATTATTAATCTTCATATTTATTAATCCAGCACTAATATTTTTAGTATTAGATTGGATAACTGGTATTTGATAACCATCACTACGAGTCACTGTTTCTTCAATTCTAGAATGAGTATGAGCGCAGAATATAGCATCAATAGCCGCATTATCACCTAAAGATGCATAACGATTATTATTATTTTCATCATATTCATGAATAGCTAATACCACCACGTCACATTGTCTTTTTTGACGTAATTCAATAGCATATTTTTTAATCAACGATTCCGTATTTTTAAATTCAAACGGTCCTGCTTTATCGCTAGCAATTGAACCATATTGCGCTTCACCAATAGCGCCAATTATACCTACTTTATAGCCATTACTATTAACAATTGTATAAGGATCAATCCAACTAGGATGAGTATCTGTATTTGCATAATATATATTAGCACCAAGAACTGGCATATTTAATTCACCATTTTCAATGATACCATCTTTATATTGAGCAATAACATCAAGCCCCCAATCAAATTCATGATTACCTAAGACAAAGCATGAAAAATCTAAAGCATTCAAGGTTGAAGTAAAGGCCTTGCCACGAGTATTATTAGAAAGCCAACCACCTTGAAATATATCTCCTACTAAAAGATTTATATACTCACCATCTTTAGCCTCTAATTCTTTCATTAATGTCGAAACTCTATCCATTCCAATTATTTCATCATCGCTAAATAAAGCGCCATGTGTATCATTAATTTCAAAGAAATTCAATTTAGAAGTTTTTGCGTTTACTTCGCCTTGTTCAGGAATAGATAATGTATCTGTATCTTTATATGCTTTGTCATCATCAAAATACGTATACTTTATCGCCTCTTCAGCATTTTGAAAAGGTTGATTCCAAATATCATCTTCATTTGATGAATTTATAGATTCTGATGATGATTGAATTGACGAGCTTTGCGAACTAGAAGATTCTTGTGAAATAAAAGAACTTTGAAAACTGCTTGAGTTTGTTTCTTCACTAGAAGAACTAGTTATTCCATTGATATTAATAGTGCAAGACGCTAATAAAAGCGCTGATAATAATAAAACTTCCTTCATAAATTTCTCCTATAAAGTCGGCTTTTCTTCAATATTTTTTATATCTAATATTCGAATATAATAAGATAAAGAAAAATCAATACATACGATATCATTAACATGTGAAGTAAATAATTTTTTCATTTGGCTTAATGGCAATTTTTTATGATTCAAATTAGCGTGGGAATTAATGACAATTTTACCTTTAAACACCTCATTATTAAGTGAATCCATATAAGTTATCTCACTTCCAAGAGCTACGATATTTGGATCGTTAACCACTTTATACAAATTAACAATCGATAATATTTCCTTTATTTTTTCTTGTATCTCTGGGGTAGTCTTTTCTTCGAGATAATACTTTAACAAATTATATAAATAAACTTGATATTCTGCGGTTATAATCAATTTTTTTTGTTCTTCTTCTGATAAAGAATATTTATATTTAATTTGACTTAGACGATATTGTAATTGAGGATAAAGTATATTGATAAAATCATAAAATAAATTCTTGTCTTGATAATGTGTTGCCTGAAGTTTCACCATATCAACGTCGACTTTTTTCACCAACTGATCAAGATTATTATCTTTAATAAATTCATCGTTAAATATAGAATTTATTCCATATAATTTACTAACAAAACAAATTGCAATATAAATATTATTTTCATTTATATTCATCTTATTATCTTTCATTAATATTTCATAATAGGGTTTTAATTCATCAATAATTTTTTGACATTTATTTAAAATTTCAAGTTTATTCATAATTTTATTATAAAATGATAAAATAAGTTTATAAAGATAAAATAAATTGTTTTAAATTTTTGTTATTATTTTTGCTTATTTACTATTTTATAGTAATAAATTATAATTTTAATATATGAATATTTTACTAACGTTAAATAAGAATTATCTTCCTTATATGATTTCATTAATTCGATCAATCAATGATTTTAATCATTTTGACATCGATTTTTATATTTTTTCGAATGATATAGAATTAACAGATATAAATAAATACCATGAATATCTTTCTTTTAATAATCACTTTCACATTATTAAAATTTCAAAGAATACTCTTATAGACGCCCCTATCTCATCACGGTATCCATATGAGATGTACTATCGAATCTTTGCAGCAAAATATCTTCCATCTTCAATTGATAAAATCTTATATCTTGATCCCGATATTATTGTCAAAGGTAATTTAACATCTTTATATAATTTAGATTTAGGCGATAATTATTTTGCTGGAGCTTGCAATATTAGAAAATTATTAAAGCGAATTAATCAAATAAAAAATGGTGCTGATAAAGAATGTGAATATATTAACACTGGTGTTTTATTGATTAATATCGCTCTTTTACGAAAAGAACAAAATGTTAATGATGTATATAAATATATTGAAAAGTATAAATATCTTTTTACTCTTCCTGATCAAGATATCATCTCTACTTTATATGGTAAGAAAATTATTCTTATTGATAAGTTAATCTATAATCTTTCAGATCGTAGCATAAAATTCTATAATGCTTCTCTAGTTAATATCAATAATAAAATAGATTTATCTTGGATTGAGAAAAATACGATAATCATCCATTATTTTGGAAAAAACAAGCCTTGGTATAAAAACTATCGTGGCATTTTAAAATGTTATTATGATAAATATAAAGTAGAAAGGAAATAAGTTCATGAAAAAAATATCATCTTCAACCTGGTTCTCAATAATCATTTTTTCATTGGTAGGTCAAATCGCCTGGACTATGGAAAATATGTTCTACAATTTATATATTGTTGATGAGTTTTCTGCTTCTACATATGACATTGCTATAATGGTGGCCTCATCGGCAATTGTGGCAACATTAACAACTTTATTAATGGGGGCGCTTTCTGATAAATTAAAAAAACGAAAAATATTTATTGTCGGAGGATATTTGATTTGGGCAATTGTCATTTTAAGTTTTATGTTTATCAACAAAAAATATATTCATCAAGCCTCAACAGGAATAATACTAGTAATCATTTTCGATTGTCTGATGACTTTTTTTGGTTCAACGGCGAATGATGCTGCTTATAGTGCTTATCTCACCGATATTTCTGATGATACTAATCGCGGAAAAATTGAAGGCATTAATTCGGCAATGCCTCTTATAGCAATATTAATTGTCTTTGGAGGTTTATCAGCATTTGCCAAAATTCAAGATGATGGAAGTGATACTTGGTATTTGGTTTTTATCATCGTTAGTGGACTAACATTTTTATGTGGTATTCTGGGAATATTTACTATTAAAGACCAAAAAATTAAAACTGAAGAAAAAGAAGAAAACTATTTTAAAAATATAATCTATGGATTTCGACCATCAGTCATAAAAAGCAATAAGACATTATATATAATCTTATTATCATTTGCTATTTTTGGCATTTCACTTCAAATATACATGCCATATTATATTTTATATTTGCAACGTGCAAATATCTCTATTCCATTTATTGAAAGCATCGGCTTTGATTCATATATCGTTGTCATGGCTCCGGCAATAATAATCGCGGCAATAGTAACGATTCTATATGGTCGAGTCATCGATCGATTTGGTTTTATTAAGTCTTTAATTCCAATGATAATTACTTATTTAATTGGATTAATAATTTTATCCTTCTGTTCTTCAACAATAATGTTATTCATCGGTTGCTTATTGATGATGAGTGGATATCTCGCATCAACTGCTTGTTATAATGCCGTGATAAGAAAATATACCCCAAAAGATAAAGTAGGACTCTTTCAAGGTTTAAGAATTTTCTGTTCTGTTTTAATTCCAATGTTGATTGGTCCTTTCATCGGTTCTGCTCTTTCTGGAGGAGGGGCTATATTTGGAGTTGTTGAATCAACATTTAATGTTTCTAAAAACATTTTCTTAGGTGGCTTTATCGCCGGATTAATAATAATTGTTCCTTTGGCATTTTCGTTTAAGGAGTTAATAAAAAATGAAACAAATCAACAATAATTTATCTACTCCTGAAATAGAACTTTTAGATATTAATAGCCCCTTAAAAGAGTACCCTCGTCCTCAATTTAAACGTGAATCATATCTCTCTTTAAATGGGCAATGGGATTATAAACTCACTTATGATTATAATGATATATTTTCACCATATGAAGGTAAGATATTGGTTCCTTATTGTTTAGAATCTAAAAATTCTCAAGTTAATAAAGCTCTTAATAAAGGACAATATATTATCTATCATCGTCATTTAACTTTAACTAAAGATTTTCTAAAGAAGAATACTTTAATAAACTTTTTAGGTGTTGACCAAGAATTCACTCTCATTATAAATAATTGTTCCTATGGTCCATTTAAAACATATATGTGTGCTAAGACAATAGATATTTCTACATCAATTAAGGTGGAAAATGAAATATTTGTGATAGTCAAAGATGATTTAAATCAAAGTCTTCCTCACGGAAAACAAGTTAATAAATCTAAAGGAATGTTTTATACTTCCTGCAGCGGAATATATTTTCCAGTTTTTATAGAAAGTATGGAAGATAACTATATAGAAAATATATTTATTACTCCAACTTTAGAAGGTATAAATCTTAAAATAAAATCATCTAGTTCAAATTTTAAAATAAAAATATATGTTCAAGACACCTTAATTAAGAAGATCAATACTGATAAAAAGGATTTATATATTTCAATCGATAATCCTCATTTATGGGATATTGAAGATCCATTCTTATATAATTTAATTGTGGAAACTGAAAATGATAAAATTCAATCTTATTTCGGTTTAAGAACTATAAAAGCTATTGATAATCAAATCTATTTAAATAATAAAAAAATATTTTTAAACGGGCTACTTGATCAAGGTTATTATCCAGAAGGAATATATACAGTATCAGATTATAAAAGCTATGAAAAAGATATTTTAACCATGAAAGAATTAGGTTTTAATCTTTTGCGCAAGCACATGAAAGTTGAATGTGATTATTTTTATTATCTATGTGATAAATATGGAATGTTGATAATGCAAGATTTTATTTTCACAGGTAAATATAATTTCATGATAGATACAGCCTTCCCTACAATAGGTTTAAAAAGCATAAAAAAAATAAATAAGAAGAAAAATATTAGCGAAAAAATCAATTTTTATCGTCATGGATCAAAAATTATTAATGATTTATATAATCATCCTTGCATTATTGCCTATACCATTTTTAATGAAGGCTGGGGACAATTTATGAGTGATCGTGTATTTACTTATTTCAAGAATAAAGATCTATCAAGACTTTTCGATGCAACTTCCGGATGGTTTAAAAATAATAACAGTGACTTTGAAAGCCAACATATCTATTTTAAGAAAATAAAAATAACATATTCACATAAAAAACCATTACTTATTTCTGAATTTGGTGGATTTGTATTTAAAATAAATGACCATAGCTATAATTTAAATCAAACATTTGGATATAAATTTTTTAAAAACCGACAAGATTATCAAAATGGTCTTATCTTGCTATATAAAGAACAAATTTTACCTTATAAAGAGCAACTATGTGGTGTAATCTATACCCAATTAAGTGATGTTGAAGATGAAACAAATGGCTTATTTACATATGATAGAAAAATTTTAAAAGTAAACAAAAATGCCCTCAAAGAAATATCTGAGGACATTAAGTAATAAATTCTTTTAAATATTAATTATTTTTTTAATACTTTTAAAACAACTCCAGCAGCACCTGATAAACAAGCTAAAATTCCAGCTAAAATAGGACCAACTGCAAGAACAAATGAATCACTTGCATCGGTTAAATCTAATGCAGCTAATGCTCCACCTTTTACGCAGAACATTAAAATTCCACCAAGTAAAACAAGCGCAGAAGATGCTAAGAATGAATATTTACATTTAGCAGCTTTTTTAACAAAGACACTTAAAATTTGTCCAATTGCACCTAATACAACTACTAAGAAAGCAATAAATGCTATTGCATTAAATCCAATATCTTCTAATGTTCCTTTAGTTGTTGAATTACCAGCAGTAATGACAATATTTGCATTACCACCAAAAATCATTCCAAATCCACCATAAGTAGTTGTGGTTTCAATAGAAATTACTTTGACGACACTTTTTACCATTGGTAAGCATGCAAATAAGATTACAGAAATGATTGCTACAACAGCGAGAATTAATCCAATAAGATTAAAACCAACTTTTTTCTTTGCCATTTTATCTATATTCTCCTTTCTTATTTAATTATACATCAATAAAAATTTTTTCCAATATGCCAAATGCTTTTTTAAACATTATAAGGGAATTCTTTTGTAAGCAAAACTACACTTTCTTTAATACTGTTTAATAAGTTTTTATCTTCTGGATTTTTTAAAACTTGAGCGATAAAATGACCTACTTCAATAAATTCTTTTTCTTTAAATCCACGGCTTGTCATCGCAGCACTTCCCAATCTTATTCCTGAACAATAAGCCGGTTTTTCTTTATCAAAAGGAATAGCATTTTTATTGCAAGTTATATTAACCGAATCTAATAATACTTCTGCTTGTTTACCATTTAATGAGCAGTTCTTTGTTAAATCAACTAAACATAAGTGATTATCTGAACCACCAGCAACTATTCTAAAGCCCTCTTCTTGCAAGGTTTTTACTAAAGCTTTCATATTGAGAACTACTTGATGAATATACTCTTTAAACTCTGGTTCCATCGCTTCTTTAAAGCAAACCGCTTTAGCGGCGATAATATGCTCTAATGGTCCTCCTTGCATACCTGGGAAGACTTTTTTATCGAGTATTGCTTTATATTTTTCTTTACACAAAATTAATCCGCCACGAGGTCCTCTTAATGTTTTGTGGGTTGTCGAAGTAACAAAATCAGCATATGGTACTGGAGATGGATGCTCACCAGTAGCTACTAGTCCTGCAATATGAGCCATATCAACCATCATATAAGCATTAACTTTATCACATATTTCTCTTATTCTTTTAAAATCGATAATTTTTGAATAAGCTGAAGCCCCACAAACTATCATCTTTGGCTTATTTTCAAGAGCTAATCTTTCTAATTCATCATAATCTATCTCTTCAGTTTGAGGATTAACTCCATAACCGATAAAATTATAATTCATTCCCGAAAAATTTAATTTATATCCATGACTTAAATGTCCTCCAGCATCTAAAGACATTCCTAAAACAGTATCTCCTGGATTAAGAACAGCCATATAAACACCCATATTAGCTTGTGAACCTGAATGAGGTTGAACATTGGCGTGTTCAGCATGAAAAAGCGCTTTAGCCCTTTCAATTGCTAATGTTTCAACAACATCAATATATTGACATCCACCATAATATCTTTTAGAAGGATATCCTTCAGCGTATTTATTTGTTAAAATACTTCCTGCTGCTTCTAATACATCTTTAGATACAAAATTTTCTGAAGCAATTAATTCGATATGATTTTGTTGTCGAAGATATTCTTCTTCTATTGCTTGTTGAATTTGTAAGTCTTTCATCTTTATTCCTCCGTTATTAGTAAATGATACTACTTTTGCATATAAGAAACGAATAAATTTAATATTTTTTTTGCTATTTCATCGTCTAATAATTCAACATGAAACTGAACGCCAAAGATATTTTTACTTTTATGCTTGATATATTCAATTATTTGATTATTTTTAGCTACAATGACTAGATCAGTACCCAATTTATCAATTGCTTGATGATGGAAAGAATTAACTATTGCTTCTTTATTACTACTATTAAAAGAAATATGATGAAGTGTATTTAAATGATTTTCAACTTGTTGATTCAAAGTTCCATTAAAATAAACATTAATTATTTGTATGCCACGACATATTCCTAAAAGTGTCTTATTTTTCTTAAAAGCATAATCCATTACCTTAAAATCAATTTCATCTATTTCATCATCGATATTTAACGAATGCACATTATCTTGATGATAGTATTTAGGATTTATATCATCACCACCTGGAATAATAAATCCATCACAAATATGCTTTATACTATCAAAATTATATTTATTTAATGGAATTAAGATTATTTTTTCCTTAAAAAAATTAAAATAAGTTTGATTAACAAAATATTTTACTTTTTGATCAAGAATTATCTTTCTTGTAACAATGCCAACAATATATTTCATATTGCTACATTATATGAAAAAACTTCTTTTTAATTTACTGAAATATGCTTAAATTTCTTATATATCTCAAATATAAAAATGGGTGACTAATTCTAATCACCCATTTAGATTTTATAGAACTTCTTATTTCTATAAAAAGATTAAATTATATTAAACGTTTAATGAATTCAAACAACTATTTATCACATGCTGATTAATTTTTTCTTTTTCATCATTAGACAATGTATTATCAACATAAGACATACATAACACAAGTTTTTCTTTATAATATAAATTGAAACTATCATGATTATCTTGATTTTGTTCATAATAATCTCTTTTCAGTAAATCTATATTAATTGACTCACTAATGTCTTCTTTTTTACCACGAAATATGACTTTGCATGCTAATTCATTGCCTTTTTTGATCTCAGCTTTTGGATGCAAGGAAGTCATTTCTGTACAATTTTTAGGATGAACATGAAAGACTACTTTATAAGAACAACAACAGCATAGGCCACCTATTTTATATTTTGTGTCATATAAATCAGAATCAACATTAAAGATTAATGTTTCTTTTTCACGGCCATCATAATTCATATATTTCTTACTATTTATTCTTAATTTATTTTCATCGTGTACAAAATCTTGAAAGTTTTCATATTCATTTTCATATGAACGTAGTCCAAGTGGATGTGTAGTGAATAATGTAAAATATGCTGGAACGGCTATCGCTGTTAATAGCAATAAACCAATTACAGACAAAGCTATTACTTTTCCTTTCTTCATAATTATCCTCCTATAATTATACGGATTTATAAAATCTCATTGTTAAATTTAATTCAGATGATCCAATTGTCTTAAATAACTGACCTTGTGTATCATACTCTATTTCAATTGTTATGATTGATGATTGAAAAATATTATAATTTGATAATAAATAATATTTTTTAAATCCCAAATAGTACAATCTTGCATTATTATCATATATATCAACTATTATACCTTCTATTTGATTTTGTCCATCATAAATGCGAATATAAACTTCACTTGGTGCAAAATAATTGTTTTTCCAAAGATACATACTAAAATCAACAGTAAAATTACTATATTTCTCTATATTTGATGGTTTATTTAAAGTAAATGATTTTTTTACTTTATTAGATGCAGGTCCAAAATTAATATCATTTTTATAGTATAAACTTGAACTTGTTTCTTTTTGTTTTAATCCACAGCTACAAACATGTGTATCGTTGTTAGAACAATAATAATTATTAGAATGATAGTGTAGCCCTGTATATTCTATATCTATTGCAGATACTCCAACTTTAGTACCATGTACCGTAAAATCGCTCCATGGAAATACTCTTAATCCATCAATTGTGTCACTAGTTCCCCAACCGCTGCAAACGTATAAATTATTTTCATCATATCCATATGCAACACTAAAATGACCATCTCCTGCCACAATAAGAGGTCTATCATTATCTATAGCTGTCTTAACAACTGTTTTAAATCTTTCGTTTAATAAATCTGGAATAAACCCTTCCGATGAATTTATTTGCGCTGAAATATTTTGAATTTTTAAATAATACTTCGTTAATTCTAATAATTGTGTTCCTGTCATTCCTAATCCTGTATTTGGAAATATGGCCAATTTTTTTTCAGCAAGAGTTATTAGATAATCATGAAATTGTCTATTTTGCATTGTATCAACTCCAGGAGACTTATCAAACAATCTTATATTAGAATATTGGATAGAACTAATACTTTTTATATCGTAATGCTCATTTACAAAAAAGTCATTATATAAAGAATCATAATATCCAAGTAAAATCTCTAAAGCTACTATACCACAAGTACCATTAGTATTGTGTGCAATATTGTCACCAAGTTTTTCAAAATAAAATGAATTTGAAATTTTAGTAATAGATGAATTTGCATTCACTGAATTATTATAGTTTTCATAAATATCTTCTTTAAGAATGATTTTATCAGTCTTTAAATCAGTAAAAGCCCCGTCTTTAAACGATATATAATTATTATTTCCTGTTTCATTATAAATATTTAAATTTTCATCACTATACAAAGATTTCATCGAATTATAAGAATAATCACAAATTCGCTTATCTTTTTTATCATATATAAGATAACCATCTGTTAAACTTACTTCTAAATATTGGTTTTCACCAAAAACATTATAAATATCTTTAACAGAATTTATAGACACATTTTCCTCAATAAAAGAATTAATGATAGACCAATCGTAGTTTGTCATTACATAATTCTGTTGAGATAGCACTCCTGTAATAGAGGCAAGAAAAGATAAACTCGTACTTAAAAAACTCATATAATTCCTCCTTTTTTAATTATCTGAATTTATCATCAACATATGCCCAATTTCATTATATCAACAATCTTGATATTAAGCAATATCAAAAAATATCATAATTTTTAAAATAATAAAAAAGTCTCGATATAATATATCAAGACCAATACTTTTAATGGCTGGGGAAATAGGATTCGAACCTATGCATAACCTGGTTCAGAGCCAGGTGACTTACCGCTTGTCCATTCCCCAATGGCAATTAAATTTTACCACTAAAAATATAAAGAACAACTGAAAATTTATATTAAGATAAATTTATTGTTTTTTGCATCATATTCATAGCCAATATCTCTTAATATATTTTCTATTTCTTCTTGGCTTTCTTCTAGATCATCGCAAAGTGATGCTAAAGAATCATATGAATCGCGTAGTTTTGTATTTATTACGCTTAATAAAATATAAGGATTACTCGGTAATTTTTTCATTTAAATTTTAATATCATCTAAATTAGAGATAAATAATCTTCTTTTACGAACTATATCTCGTTCATAGTTTTTCCATTGTGCTTGAACTTCAGCATTATTTTCTAATTCTGGTCCAGTCTCTGCATAAATAATATGATGTCTAACACAAGCTTTATGAATTTCATTCATTAATATTGCATTAATTCCTTTGCCTTGATAATCTGGTGCAACTGCGATTAAAAGCATATCAATTGTATCGTTGTGATTTAAAGCATGCAATAAATTTATAAAACCAAATGGAAATAGTTTTCCATGACATTTTTGAACGGCCTTAGAAAGCGATGGAACTACCGCGGCAAAGCCAACAACTTCCCCAGAATTTGTAGTGACTATAGAAAGATAGTCTGAATTCAATAAATATAAGAATGATCCCATGTAATAGTCGACCATCTCATCTGTTAAATTAACTGTTCCATATAATTTAGCAAAAGCTTGATTATAAACTTTAAACGCATCTAAAATATAAGGTTTTAATTGTTTGGTTTTTTTAGCGTGAATAACTTTAAATCCTTTACGCATCACTAAATCAGAAATACGATCTAAACGAGCATCAATTTCTTGAGGGATTTTTATGCGATATTCAAACCAATCAGTAGCTTTTTTAAAGCCCAATTTTTCCATGTGAGTAATATAATATGGATAATTGTAATATGTAATAAAAATATTTCTTTCTTCAAATCCTTCAAAAAGCATACCTTCCTTATCAAAATCAGTAAAGCCATTAGGTCCTTCAATTTCATTTAGACCTTTCTCTTTTGCAAATTTTATTACCTCTTTAAATAAAGCTTTAGTAACTTCAAAATCATCAATAACATCAAAATGACGAAATCTCAATCTTTTAGTATGATATTTTAAATCTGCCGGAGGATTATATACCGCGCAAATACGTCCAACTATTTTTCCATCTTTAAAAGCGATAAATGATTTAATTTGGCAGACCTTTAAATTTGGATTTCTTTTAACATCAAAATCTTTTTTATCATCACCATATAAAGGTGGTGTATAAAACTTATTATTTTTATATAGTTTTAATGGAAAAGCAAAAAATGCTTTATAATCTTTTTTTGTAATTACTTCTCTAACTTCTATCATAAATGTTACCCCATTAAATATTACTATTTTTTTACACTTAATGCAAGATTGTTTATTTTTTTACAAAGTTCAACAAAAAAAGACTATTATAGAATCATTTTTAATAATAGTTTTTCTTTATAATATAAATGAAGCTATTATGACTTCGCATGCTAATTCATTGTCTTTTTTGATCTCAGCTTTTGAGTAGCTATCTATAATTTTGCCGTCACATGTCGATTTATGACAGAATTGAAATTTAATTCATCACATGACAAGTAACATATAATTTGTTGATTATAAATGTTTACTCATATTTTTTAATAAAAAAATGACTTTTTATAAAGTCATCTTTAATATAAATTATTTAATTATAGTTTCAAAATATTGGTCGCACATTGGACATTTAACGCCATGTTTTCCTGGAATATTTTTAACTCTAATAGTTCTTCCACATTTAGGACAATTGACTAAGACCTTTTTATCATCGCCATCAATTTTTCTTGCTTCGACCACTCTAGTTTTTTTCTCTTTTTTATCTTTGCTTTTGGCTTTATATTTTAAAGGCTTATCTTTCTTTTTTAAAACAAGCTTACAAACAATTGCTACAATAACAAGAGCTAAGCCAAAACCTAAAGTATATAAATAAGCTGGAAAATCAATAAACAAGGAGATAAAACATAATACCCCACCAACAAACATTGAAACTTTTGAAGCCACTAAAACCATATTTGGTTTTTGCATAGTCTTCATATAATCATTCATATCCATAAAAATTCCTCCTAATTAAAACATCGCGATACAACCGACAATAATATTTATAAATAACATAAACATTATCACTTTAAATATTATACCACCAATACTTACTCTACGATAAGGATAATATTGCTTTTTACTCGCATAAATAGTATTTATTGATTCTTTTAAAGCTAAATATTCTCCATTATTTGACTCAATGGCGATTGCTTTTTCAATAAATTGCAACGCTTGATTAATATTTCCAGTTTCAGCATAGATAATAGCGTTATAATAATACCATTTTCCGTTATGATTTTGACATGTTTGTAAAATAATAAACGCCTCAAAATATGCGCCTTTACGAATTGCGTTATCAACTTGAGAAAATATATCTTGCGAATAATTTCCATTTTGATAACTATCTTGATAGCCACCACCAGAATTATAATAAGAATTAGCGCGTTGATAGTCAACATAAGTTTGACCTTTTTCTCTCATTTTCTTTATTTCATCATAAGCGCAATTGATCTCAACCATTTTTCTTGCGGCTTCTTCGCTTGGATTAACATCAGGATGATATTTTTTAGCTAATGACCGATAGGCCTTATTGATGTCTTGGTCAGTTGATGATTCGTTAACACCTAAGATATCATATGGATTTTTCACAATATCAATCCCTCCTACATGATAATATATTAAATTTAATTAAACTATTTTTTAACTTATTTTCAATATATGTAAATTATTTCATTTTAATTTGCAATTCAAGATAAATTTTATCATTATAATTTTTTATCATCATTTAATTAGTAAATATCCATAAAACTTTTGAAATTAATATTTTTTTCTTATTTATTTTAAATTTAAAAATTCTATTTGTTATAAATTCATTAAAGGAGGTACCTATGAAAAAATTTATTTATCTAACATTTTTATTTTCATTTATTTCATGCTCGAATAATATCAATAATCAAAATAGTTCTTATGTTTTTTCTTCAGATATCTTAAGTAGCGAATCTTCATTTTTTAAAGAAAGTGAAGATAATTCTTCATATTTAGAAAATACATCAAACTCTCCATCGACTTATTTAAAAAAAATTAACATCTATCTTAATCCCTCAGTTCAAACCCATAATATGTATTATGATAATGCCACTACAGAAGCTATCATGATGAATAAAATTGCCCAACATATCTATGATAATCTTAGTCAAGAAGCAAAGTTTAACGTTTATATAAACAATGATTATTTGAGTTTATCTAAATCTGTCAAAGAGATTAATTCATTAAACATTGATTACCATCTAGCGCTTCATTCCAATGCTGGAGGTGGTTATGGTAGTGAATGTTATCATCATAATTCTTATGATTTTGCCAATTTAGTATTAAATAATTTCTTGTCGATGAATAATTTTAGCAATCGTGGTGCTAAAAATGGCGCACATCTATATGAATTAAAGAATTCAAAGGCCAAAAATAAAATTCTATTTGAAATTTTATTTCACGATAACAAAATAGAAAGCGAATATCTTCAGAAAAATTACATATCTATCGCTGAAAATATCGCTAATTCAATTAAGAGTCTTTCTTAGTTTCTTTAGGGAATTCGAATTTAAAACTCACGTATCTATTTGAAAAATCTGCTACTAAATACGCAGAATATTTATTACCATTTTTTGAGATTAAATCTTCAAAGAGTATTTTACCTTTAGTAAATATCTCCTTGGCCAACTTATTAGTTATCTTCTTGTTTAATGTAGCAAAAAGTTTATTGTTTTTATAAAGTGATAATCCACATTCTGAATTACAACAGCGATAGCCAACTTCACTTATAGCGATACTATTTCCACACCGAGGACATTTACATAATACTTTCGATTTATCAACTTCAAATATTTGTGGTGCCATAGGTAAATTAATTTCTTTAGGACAATTATTAAAGATATTTTGGATCTCATTTTCACTGATTTTTAAAGCATCATTGATACTAAATTCACCACGATATACTTTTTTTAGCGACCGACCTAATTCAGCAGTTTTTTCTTTTTTGATGAAAATATTTAACTTTTGACATGTTTCCACATAATATTTTCCAAAAGGTAATAATGAATAAACATTGTCTTTTAAAATGATATATTTTGATTTAATTGCATTATCTATTATTCCCGAACGTGTTGCTTCAGTACCTAATTCTACACCCTCGAACATTGCCTTTAATTCCTCTTCTTCATTACTATCTTCATTATCTTTAAGGCGATCCTTAAATGGATTTTTCAAAAAATTATTTAAGGTTTCCACCGTATATCTTTTTGGAGGATTTGTTTGTTTTTCTAATGGCTTAAAAAGGATATTTACTTCATCACCAACATTTAAAGAAGGTAATATTTTATCTTTTTTATCTCGCTCTTCAAAAATAGTCCATCCTTTATTAATGACTACATCTCCACTTAATTTAAAAATTTCATCCTTAATCTTAATTTCAATTGTCGTTCTATTAACTTCAAAATTTTCTTTTGAAAAGACGCTGAAAAAGCGATTTACAATGCATTTATAAACTTTATTTTCATCTTCAGATAAATCTGATTTATGAGGGATTTTATATGTTGGTGTCAAGGCGCTGTGGGATTCTATCTTACTATCATCAAAAATATTTTTTCCCTCTTTAAAAATGATATTCACATTTAACTTAATAAAATTATTTATGATATCTTTAAATTTACCCTTTTCATTTTCTGCGAGATATTGTGATGGTGTTCTTGGATAAGAAACATATCCTTTTTCATATAGGTTTTGAACTATTTGTAGTGATTTATCTAATGACATCTTATATTTCTTGCCTAATTCCCCTTGCAATTTAGATAATGAATATAATTTCCCCGGAGGAATAATCTTTCTTTCAGAAACAACATTAGTAACTATAGCTTTACTATTATTTAATTTTAATGCATATTCTTCAGCTTCTTGAAGGGTATTAAACTCTTTTTTTGATGTGAGTTCAACAACTTCACCATTAGTTTTTTCTTTTGATGTTAAAACATAATATGTGCTTGGAACAAAATTATTTATAGCCATATCGCGTTCATAAATCACTTGAACAATCGGTGAAATAACTCGTCCAACTCTTAATAAACTATGACTCTTTATAGTGGCCAAACGTGTTAAATTAATTCCATAAATCCAGTCAATATATGTTCTAGCTAACCCTTCATTTGCTAAAGAATCAAAATCACTATCATCGCGCATTAATGATAATTCTTCTTTGATAGTTTTTGGTGTTTGATCTGGCATCCATAATCTTTTTATAGATTTATCTGTCTTAAGCGCGTATTTTAAAATTAATCGAACAATGATTTCTCCTTCTCTATCCGAATCACCCGCATTGATAATAGTATCAACTTCTTCTTTGTTAATTAGAGTTCTAATTGTTTTATATTGCTTAATAATTCCTTCTTCTTTAGTAAGACCAAAACGAAATTCCTGAGGAAAAAATGGAAGATTATCTTCAATCCAAGCCATTTTTGCACCATCTTTATAATTAGGATCATACATCTCAATATCATATAGATGAAATAAATGTCCAAAAGCATAGGTTATATAATATTCTTCATTTTCAAAATATCCATCCATTTTTTTCATCTTAGGATCAATGGCTAACACAATGTTTCTAGCTAAAGAAGGTTTTTCAGCGATAATAACTTTTTTATTCATAACATCAAAAATTATAATCCATAAAAAAAGATTGAGCAAGCAAACCTCAATCTTCAATAATTTATCTTTGAACTCGACCTGAACTATCTCCGTTCATCAAATTTTCCACTTCTTCTTTGCTAACTAGATTAAAATCACCATGAATCGTATGTTTTAGTGCAGAAGCTGCTACCGCGAATTCTAAGGCTTTTTTATAATCACCATATGTTAATAAGCCATGTATTATACCAGCAGAGAAAGAATCTCCTCCTCCGACACGATCCACGATTGGATTAATCTCATAGTGCTTTGATTCATAAAATTCTTTACCATCATAAATCAAAGCCTTCCATCCATTATGACTTGCGGAATAACTTTCTCTCAAGGTTGAAATAACATATTTAAAGTTAAATTCTTGAGCCATTTGTTTAAAAATCTTTTTATAACCATCTGCATCTGTTTTTGCCTCTAAGACACTGGCACCTGGTTTAAATCCTAAACATAATTGCGCATCTTCTTCATTACCGATGCAAACATCGACATATTTCATTAAAGGACGCATAACCGATATCGCTTTTTCTGATGTCCATAATTTTTTACGATAATTTAAATCACAAGAAACCATTACTCCATTTCTTTTTGCTGATTTTAAAGCTTCCAAGGTTATCATCGCTGCATTAGAAGAAATTGCAGGAGTAATTCCTGAAAAATGAAACCATTCTGCACCTTTCATTATTTTATCAAAGTCAAAATCTGATACATTTGCTTCCGATATTGATGAATGGCTGCGATCATAAATCACTTTTGATGGGCGAAAAGAAACACCACTTTCTAAATAATAAATTCCTATTCTTTCGCCTCCACGAGCGATGTAATCGCAATTAACCCCATATCTTCTTAATGAATTTATCGCAGATTGGCCAATCTCATTATTAGGTAATTTACTGACAAAGCACGTATTATGGCCATAATTTGCTAATGAAATTGCTACATTAGCTTCACCTCCACCATAGCAAGCATCAAAACTATCAGTTTGCACAAATCTTTGATTTAATGGTGTGGATAGGCGAAGCATTATTTCACCTAAAGTTATGATTTTTGACATTTTATTCTCCTTTAATAACTTTGATCGTTTCTAAACATTTTTTATGAATATATTCAGGTAGTCCTTTCATCATCCATGAACCACCAACAGCAATAATTTTTTCAAAAGATAGATATTCTTTTATGAGCGATAAATCAATTCCACCAGTTGGCATAAAATAAACATTAGGGAAAGCCGCGCATAAAGCTTTTAAAGCTTTGACCCCACCGAAGATTTCTGCAGGAAAAAACTTCAATGTTGTTAATCCTAATGATATAGCTTTCATTATTTCTGTCGGAGTAATGACTCCTGGAATATATAAAACATTTTTTTCTTTACAATACTCTGCCACTTCAACTGATAAACCAGGAGAGACAATAAATTTTGCTCCACATTCTATTGCTTCTTGGCATTGTTTTTTATTTATAATTGTTCCCACGCCTATATTCATTTCAGGGAAAGACTCAACTGCAAGTTTTAAACACTCTTTAGCGCATGAGGTCCTAAAAGTTATCTCTGCGATTGGAATTTGTCCCTTACTTAATTGTTCCATTATAAGTTTTGTCTCATCGACATTATTTAAGACTACTACTGGAACTATTTTTATTTCTTTAATTTTTGATAAAATATCCACAATTTTCACCTTTACAATTAAATAATACTATTTATATAGGAATAAGAAAAATATTAAAATTAATATGATAATTTATCTTTTTATTTCTAATCTAATTTTAGAATAATCGCAATTCAATAGATCGTCTTTAAAAGCGATAAAATCGAATATTTCCCCATTATTTTTTTTACTTAATGACGCTAAGCGAAGCAAAATTATTTCTCCTGGTTTTAAATTTTCATCTTCTTTTAATAAAAAGCAAGGACTTTCTTTTTCGATAAAAGAAATATTATATTCTTTATTCAATTGATAGCTAACATCCGGAATATCATTAAAATCAACACGCGAAAAATCTTTTTCATTATAAATTATATTTTCTTGATATCTAACTATGGGGGTTTGTCTTTCTATATCGTAGAAAAAATAAAGCATCCCTCGATGTGGTAGATATATATTATTTATCTTTCGCGAAATATCTTCTAAATTAAACTGAGCAATAAAGATTTCTTCATCAGCGACCTTAGTTAAATAATTTCTCGGCAAATCAGGACAACCTAAAATGCAGCTTCTTGCCCAACGTTGTTCTAATTTAACTAATTTTGTTTTAAAATATATAGCCATAATTCTAATATAAAATTAACACTTTTTATCTAAAAATACTATAATTCTAATTGTTAAATTCATTAAAATCATAATTAGCAAAAATATTTTGGTTATATAACATATCGATTCTTGCTTGTTTTTTTATCAATTTATCAACTAATTCTAAGAATTGTTTTTCTTTACTTTCATTCTTTTCAACGAATGATGTGAAAATAGTTTTGCCATTATCAGTCCAATATTCATCATTAAAAAATGATGATAACTCGATTGAATAAAATATATTTTCATCATTAGAGAAAAGCGAATTTCCCATATACATTCTGCTATTATAATCTATTCCTAAAAGATGCATTATTGTAGGAACAATATTATAAGGAGATGAAAATTCACTATATTCTTCTCTACTTTGATGAAATTTATCATTCAAAAGTGGATTAGAGAAACACATGACAGTTTTATACATATCATAATGAGTTAATTCTTCATAACCGCTTAAAGAATAATTTAAAGAGCGATTATCTAATCCATTATAATAAATATCATGATCACCATAGATGACAAATAAGGTATCATCATATTTGCCTGCTTGTTTAAATTGATTTATAATATCACCTAGACCTGCATCAAAATCCATGCAAGCTAACATAAATAAATCTATTCCCTTATCATTTCCATACTTATCGTTTTCTAAAGGATTTTGCCATAAATTTTTATTTTTAGCATTTAGCAATTTTTGATAATACTTTTCTTTTAATAATTCTTCGTTATCGCTATCAAAATATGGTCCGTGCATTGATAAAGAAGTATAAAATGCATAAAATGGATCATCTTCTTTTAATAATGTTTGAGCGACAAATGGCATTGTCTCACTATCTAAAATATAACTTCCATTCCATCCCCAAATGTCTCTATCTGGATAGATATCTTCATGAAAATAAACTTTATCAAAGCCATATTCAGGTATTTTTTTCTTTCGATTATAGATATCCATGTTATTAATACCTTCTCCACCAGTATCGTGGAAGAAGTACGATGTATAATTATCATCAAGCATATTAGGAAGTGAAAATGGAAGAACATAATCAATTTCCTCTTTTATTCCTGAAGAAATTGAAGAACCTGTAATTCCAATCATCTCTGAAATATTAGTTTTATTCTTTGAAACATTGTTTGAACAATTAACTCCTTCTTTTAAAAGAGAATAAAGATTAGGGGTAAGGTATTCATTGACCATCATCTCTGCTCCAGTTTCAATCATAATGGTAAAAACATTCTTATCTTTAAGTAAGCCTGTATACTCTGAATAATTCGTAGTATCTTGCTCGCTTTTAAAATATTTTTGTAAATTTTCAATATTAACTTTTTCAACATCATAGTTAAAATATTGTAATTCTCTAATATAATAAGAAAACATTCCATATTTATTGTAGTTTCTATTTTTAGTTATCGTTACTGCATCAACAATTAATTCATCATCATATCTTTTTTCTTCCTTAACTATCGCATTAAAAGTCAAAGAATAAATTCCTATTGATAAAGCGATGAATGACGTAACTAAACCAAAGTGATTATAATTGAACTCGCGTTTCAATCCTGGCATTTTCTTTTTCACTTTCTTTGGCATTTTTACATATTTTATTTTAGAAACATATACAAGTGCCACGATAAAAGCCGCATAAAGTAAAACTAATAATATAATGCTTTCAAAATTTAAAAATGAAACTGAGAAAACTCCTAAACCATTATTTTTAATTAAAGTAAAATTATGAAGTGAGAAAATATCACCAAATATACAATAAAAATTAATATTAACTAAAGAAAAGAAAACAACCACAAACATCGCAATTGTATAATAAGCAATATCAAATTTTCGATTATTAACAAAAAATATAGGTAAAGAAATAATGAAAAATATCATTATCTCTAATAATGGATAAGATGAAAAAGGACTACCAAATATAAATAGAAAGGTAATCATTTCTATAATAATACTAGTAATAAAAAATAAAGTAAATTCCGATATTTTTCTAATAAAAAAGTCTCTCATAGCATTTTCCTAAATCATTGAAATTTTAATGTATAATGACTTTTTTTACAATGTTTTATCCTTTATTATTAGTTTTTTATAATAAAAAATTAGATATTTTTTTACATTTTAATATAAATAGACAATAAAACATGAATTTTAATAAATAATATTAAAAGATTTTTGGATTTAAATATTTGGAATTATTATTAATTTTTTTCAAATTGAGCTTTGTAAAGTTTGGAATATTCACCATTTAATTTTATAAGATCATCATGATTACCATGTTCAATAATTCTTCCCTCTTCAACCACAAAAATTTCAGAAGCATTTTTTATTGTCGATAAACGATGTGCCACCACAATAGTTGTTCTACCTTTAGCTAAGTCATTTAAAGATTTTTGGATTAAAAATTCTGTAGCGTTATCTAAAGCACTTGTAGCTTCATCTAAAATTAATATTGGAGGATTTTTTAAAAAGACTCTTGCAATTGATAACCTTTGCTTTTGTCCCCCAGAAAGACGCACTCCTCTTTCACCAACTTGAGTATCATAGCCATTTTCTAACGTCATTATATATTCATGGATATTAGCCGCCTTAGAAGCTTTAATTATTTCTTCATCTGTAGCATCTAGTTTTCCATAGGCAATATTTTCTTTAATCGTTCCATTAAATAAAAAGACATCTTGCTGAACTATTCCAATATTATCTCTTAAACTCTTAAGATTTAATCTATCGATATTGTAATTATCAATATAAATTGCTCCCGAGTTAATTTGATAAAAATGAGGTATCAAATGACAAATTGTAGTCTTTCCTCCACCTGAAGGTCCAACTAAAGCAATTGTTTCACCTTTTTTTATTTCAAAGGAAATATCATTTAAAATATGCTTTGTTTTTTCATTTTTAACATCGTTTTCTCCATATTCGAAATTTACGTGTTCAAAGACTATATTTCCATCTAAGTTTTCTACTTTAATTGCTGAGGCATCTTCTTTTTCATCCTCTTGATCAATAATTTCTAAAAAACGTTTAAAACCAGCCACTCCGTTTTGATATTGTTCAGTGAAGTTTATCAGTGTTGTTAAAGGAGTAATAAATAATCCCACCGAGACTACAAAAGAAGTATACTTTGGTAAATCGACAATATTAATAGCCACAAATACACCACCCGCAATTAAAAGAACTACATTAAATATATCCGTGATAAATGTGGTCGATGAATGAAACTGTCCCATAGCTTTATATGCATAACGGCGAGATTGTATATAATTATTATTTCCAACTTCAAACTTCTCAAATTCTTTTTCATCATTAGAAAATGCTTTAGTAACTCGAATACCCGTTATTGAAGACTCAAGTGAAGCGTTAATTTCTGCAACGGACTTTCGAGTTTTAGTAAAAGCTATACGCATTTTATTTTTTAATAGAATAGTAATTATCAATAAAATTGGAATACAAGCAAAAAGGATCAATGCAAAACGCCACTCAAGAAAAATTAAATAGATGAATGTCAATACGATGGTTATTCCACAGATAAAAAAATTCTCTGGACCATGATGCGCTAATTCTGATACATCCATTAAATCATTAGTCATCCTTGACATAATTTTTCCAGTTTCATGCTCATCATAAAAAGAAAATGGTAATTTTTGTAATTTTTTGAACATATCGCGTCTCATATCTGCTTGCATTTTCACCCCGATAACATGTCCATAATATTGAACAAAGTATCGTAAAAGCATTCTAATTAAATAACATGCCAATAAAACGCATCCTAAAATCACTATCATTTTAATATCATTTTCAGCGGCATACACATTCAATATTTTGTTTGTCATAATAGGATAAAGCATTCCCAATAATGAAATCATCAGTGATGCGAGCATATCTAAGACAAACATTTTCTTATATGGACGATAATATCTAACAAATCTTCTAAACATTTTAAGCCTCAATTTTCAAATATATTGATATTATAACAAAAATTTTTAATTATTGATAATCAAAATTAGTCCTTTAAAAATTCAATTCTTTTTTTAATTGCTGCACAAGTAATTTTAGCCTTCATCTTTATATCAAAGCCATGCATTGCTTCTTTATTAAAATAATAAGTGACATCTATATTATTATCTTTTAAAGTATTCATAAACATTATTGCTTCATCTTTTAAACAATCAAATTCACAAGTTTCAATGTATGTCTTACAAAATGAAGAAATGTTTTTTCGCTTATAAATAGAAACATATTTTTGGCCTTTAAGATATAAATTCCACATCTTTTTATTTAAATTTGTATTCCACATCGGTGTCGAGTCAAATTTTAATTTTGATTCGGTTTCAATATATGGATCAATAACTGGATAAATAAGCATCAATTTCTGTGGTATCAATAAATTATTTTGGATGATCTCATCTAAAACTTCAATAGCAAGATTACCACCAGCTGAATCTCCGCCTAAATAATACTCCTTAAATGAATAATGTGAGACAATATAAGAATATGATGATAAGCAACAATCACGATTTGAAGGATACACATGTTTAGGTATCAAAGGATAATCAACATAAAAAACTGCACATTTACCTTCTAGTGCATATTTTTTACATAATTTAAAATGATAAGGAGCTCCTTTAAATGCAAAACCTCCTCCGTGAAAATAAATCATCGCTTTTTGCGTTTTTTCTTTAGGCATAAACATTATAATTTTTAGAATTTGCGCATTAATTTTAACTTTTATTTTCCTTATAAAAAGATTATCATCTTTAAGATTTAAAGAAAATAAGTTCAAAAATGGTGAACTTATTTTAAAAATAAATTTATTAAATGGTGGTCGCAAATGGCGATAAATTCCAAATTCTTTATTGATATTATCACTTATCTTCATTTTGTAATGTCAATGAAAAAATCTTATTAGCGTTTGTAAATAATTTACCAAAAATATACTTATCACAAGCACTTTCAGTTAAAGAATAAATTTTGTTTCCATCAGCATCTAAATCTTCACACATTGCCGGTGCGATAATATCTTTATCACAATCAACTAAGGCATAAACTGGTGCGCCTGATAAAGTCTGCTTAATATCTTCTTTTTCACTATATATATAAATATGGGAAGAACTCAATCCATAAGAAGTTGAAAGAACATATCTCCCATCACTTAATACGGCAAATCCTTGCACTTTATTAGGAATTGAGATGACCTCTATTGGTTTAAGATTATCCACGATATTATTGATATCACTTAAATTATACTTACTGACAATCGCGTGATTAGTTTCTTTACTTGTTTCAAATATGTTATTAGTGACATATTTTCCCCCATCATGAAATTCACCAACATATAAATATGTTTCATCAACAAAGACAAAACTAGCGCTATTATTGACTTTTATACCATTTCCAACATCTAATTTATCACCATTACCGCTATTATAAATACTATCCACAGCTATCGGATAAATTTTACTGCCACTAGCAATATATACATGATCAGCACCATAAGCAATACCACCGCAATGACCATAAAACTCTTTATCTTCTTTAATTAGTTTCACATAGTAGCTGCCTTCTTTTTCATTTGTATAATAAAGGCGACTACACGAATGATCATTCATATATCCCGAGACAAAATAGGCATTTTCTTGAGAATCATCTTTTGCTATTCCTTGAGGGACAAATCCATCATTTATTCCTGGAATTACACACTCAATATCACGCATTCCATAAAACTCTGAATAAATTATAAACCTCGAAAAAAATAAGGATGCCCAGACCAAAACTATTAAACATACAAAAGATATAATTGTTGTAAGGAAAATTCTTAATCCACGATGTGGTTTTTTTACTTTATCTTTCTTCATAAATTACCTCTAAAAATCATTTATATTATAAGAAAAACTTACACTGAAAACAACATTATCCAAAGATTGATATTATTTAATCTCTATTAAGTGACCTTGGCTTTGATAGATTGCTAAAATTAATCTTACAACTTTTGCTGCTTCTTTTCCATCGATGGAAAAATGAGTTTTATTCTTTACACATTGATAAAAATCATTAATTAATGAATAATGTCCTTCCCCATAACATTCCTTAACATAGAATTTTTGTTCTTTAAAATCAATTAACTGATTATTAATCATGATAGAGTCTTTACTAATTATCATGATTTCATTTTCTAATCTAATCATCACCTCAATAGGAAAGTCATACCCTGAAGCGATGCTAGCAAAAAAAGTAAAATCATGTTTTCCTTTAAATACCGAATAAGCCATATCTTCAATATCGTAATTTCTATTTAAGGTGAGATTTTTATAGTTAGAGATGACTTTGCTAGGAAAGCCAATCCACCATTGAATTAAATCTAAGGTATGAAGAGCTTGATTAATCATCACTCCTCCACCTGACAAAGATTTTTGGCTTCTCCATAATCCTTGATTAAAATAATTTTCATCGCGATGCCAAAATAAAGTACCATTACACGCTATAACCTTTTTTCCTTGCAAATAATTTTTAACAAAGAGATTTACTTTATTATATCGATTTTGTTGACATACACCTAAAATAGCAGACGATTTTGATTCCGCTAGCAATATTTCATCAATCTCACTTAAAGATATGCATAATGGTTTTTCACAAAGGACATTAATATTTCTTTTTAGGCATTCAATTATCATCTGCGCATGCAAATAATGTGGTGTACAAATATGAACTATATCGATTTGTTCACTATCGAGCATCGAAAGATAGTCTTCATAAAAAGTACACGAAAGATTATTTTCGCTTAGAAAGTTTTTCTTCTTATTATCGATATCACATATCGCAACAACACTTTGATTTTGCTTTAAAAGAACATCAAGGTGAACTCTTCCAATTACTCCTAGACCGATTATTGCTGCTTTCATTTTTTTAAACCATAACTAGATGTCATATCTTCAATCATAATATCATCTTCATGATAAGAAGAAGTTAGACAATGCTCATTAAGATGCTGTAAGTAAAGTTCTTCATCAACTGGCAAAGTAACTCTTTGTCCATTTAACCATCCGGATAATTCGATAGCATTCATTAGTTCAACACCTTTAATTCCCTCTTGCCCATTTATAAATAGTTTTTCTTTGCCTAATAAAGCTGCAGAAAAATTATTGATAATTCCAGCATGTTGAGGATTTTCATTATCTGTTTCAATTTTCACTTTCTTTATATTTGGACGAGAGAATGATTCGTTACTTGTAAGAGAAAACTTTTGACTATCCATATCATTCTCATAAAAATACAATTCATCATTTTCACAAATTAATTTACCCAATGTTCCTGATACTTCAAGTCTATTTGTACCTGGAGTTTCTCCAGTAGTGGTAATAAATACTCCCGTTGCTCCATTATCGTATTCAAAAAAAGCAGTTACTTCATCCTCGACTTCAATATCATGCCATTTTCCATATTGGCAAAAACCATGGACAGCAATAGGACTTTTATTTATAACCCATTGAACGAGATCTAATTGGTGAGGACATTGGTTGATTAACACACCTCCGCCTTCGCCTTTCCAAGTAGCTCTCCAAGCGCCAGTATCATAGTAATGTTTAGTTCTAAACCAATCAGTAATAATCCATGTAACTCTTTGAAATTCACCTATTTTACCATCGAGAATCATCTTTCGCATAGCGCGATAAACACAATTCGTTCTTTGATTAAACATCATAGTAAATTGAAGATTGCTTTTTGAAGCAATCTCATTTAATAAACGAACTTGTTTAGTATATACTCCTGCTGGTTTTTCTAAGATGACATGAACATTATGAGTCAAAGCATATTCTGCGATTTCAGGATGAATATAATGCGGTGTTTCAACTAATAAAGCATCAATTAATCCACTGTCAACCATCGCTTTATAATCAATAAAGTACTCTACATTCATTTTAGTTTGCGATTTCATCCTTTCAATTTTTTTAGGGTTAATATCGCACATTGCAGTGACAATCGAATCTTTAATTTTTCCCTTTTCAAAAAGATTAAGGGCGTAATTTGTTCCTTGGTTTCCTAAACCTACTATTCCATATCTAATCATTTCTTTCATAATTACTCCTTCATAAAACCATCTTCAACTTCTTTATAGCCATTATTTATTAGTATTTCTTTTAAAACTCTAACGGCCGCATCAAAAGCTTCTTGATTATTTTTAAACATAAATTTATTTTTAAGCTCTGTATTATCAATTTGATTATATCCAGCAAAAATTGCTAAATGTGGTTCAACAGTTAAAGTTTTATCATCTTTTATCGATGAAATAATTTTTGAAATTTGTCCATCGCCATATCCAGCTGGCACTAATTCACCTGTCGAAGCAATGACATCTTTTATATGAAAATAATCAGTCTTATACATTAATTCTTTAATAGTTTGATTAGAGTCTTGATTTACTTGTAAATAATTTGCAGGATCATAAACAAAACGTAACCCATGAACATTATCCATAATCTCTTTGACTCTTATAAGTGTATCGCCAAAGATATCTTTTTCATTTTCATGATATAATTCCACTTCAAATTCTTTAGCAATTTTTACCATTTCATTAAGATAAAAAAAAACTAATTCTTTTTTTTCATAAGCTTTAAAGAAACTAAAAATCCTAATTTTTTTGGTCTCAAATATCTTAGCAAGTCTACAAGCTTTTATCACTTTTTCTTTATAAAGATTGAAATCACAATCGATATCAACCTTTCCTATAGGCGAACCAATTGAAAATACTTGTAATCCATTCTTTTTAAATTCTTCTTGATATTTTAAAGCTTCTTCAAAAGAAAAGTCTAAAACATTTTTACCATCGATACTACGTAGTTCAATTAATTTTATATTATTTCTTTTAAGCGCATCAATTTGTTCAGATAACGATTGTCCTGCTTCATCAGCAAATGCAGCTAAAGTAATCATTTTATTCCTCCGTTTGACTATATATTTATATTTTGATAATATAATTTTAGCATTATATTAAATGAATAAAAGAAAATATATTAACAATTATCGTTATTAATAGCATTTTCTTAAGGAGTACATCATGAATGAATTAAAAATCATTTATTCTCGACATAACAAATATAAACCCGCCTTAAAAATAAATTCACATCAAATTTCATTTAATGAACTAACTTTAGTTTTTAAAGGTCCAATAACTTATTACGCTGATGATAAAGAATACGTCCTAAATGATGGCGATGGAATACTCATCCCTATCAATTCAATAAGAGAACGTAAGTCCACTTCTTATGCTGTTGATTATATCAGCTTTAACTATACTGGATTAGATGATATATCTCTTCCAATAATCTTAAAAAATATTTTAAGTAATGATATCCGTAGTTTAATTAGATCATATGATGAAATCAACGAATTAAACTATCTTGATAATTCAATGCAATTAACTTTAATTTTCAGATGTTTAATGTTGCAATTAAAATCGAATCTAATGATGATATCGACTAATAAAACTGTTTTAAAAATCAAGAAATTTCTTTTAAATAATCTATCCGAAAAAATCTCATTAGATGATATTGGAAATCTAACTCATTTTTCGCCAATATATTGCGATGTTCTTTTCAAAAAAGAGTGTAATTGCAGCATTATCGAATATTATATTAATGAAAAAATAAAAAAGGCTAAAAGCATGATAATTGAATCTTGCCTTTCACTAGTGGAAGTTGCTCATCGACTTGGATTTGATGACTACAATTATTTTTCTCGCCTTTTTAAAAAGAAAACTGGGTATACACCAACTCAATATAAGAAGCTAAATATAAAGAAATAATATTCATCTTCTTTCATATATTTTAAAGATAAATGGATGATGATTTAAGACGAATAAATACCTCTATTGCTTTTACTAGTGCATTATTATTTGCAATTAGTATATCTATTTATATTCAAGTTGCCAGTAAAGACATGATTATAAATGGAAGGAATTCTAAGCATACACAAAAAGAAATATACGATTTAAGCATGCTCGTTTCCTCTATTTTTTTTATAGTTGTCATTTATTTTTTTATTGTCAATCTTGAACAATACAAAAAAAATAAATCAAAAAATAATGAGGCATATCTCATCGCCGCCGTTTTTTCTTTGCTTGCTGAAAGCATTCGTCTAACAACCTTAGCCAACACTCCTTTAGATGGTTCGTTTACTTCAAGTGACATATTACCTTAATTATCTTTCAACTTTTTTAATAGCAAATTAAAGAAAAGAATAAATAAAACAAAGAATATTGAAATAAAAACTGGGAATAATTTGACAGAAATATGATTAGCAATCAAGCCAAATAAAGGAGGCATGAAAGTCGTTCCTAAATAAGCACAAGCCATTTCTAATCCGATTATACCTTGAGAGTTCTCTTTTTTAAAATTAGTTGGTGTAGAATGAATTATTGCAGGATATATCGGTCCACATCCAATTCCCAAAATAATAAATGCTCCAATTAAAAAGGCATTATTTGTCCATGGAATAAATAATAAAATAATTGCAATAAAAATCACAAATGAACCTAATCTAATCATCTTATTATCGCCTAGACGATTAGTGATAAATCCTGAAAGTAGTCTTCCTATTGTCATACCAATAAAAAATAACGATCCCAAAGCTGAAGCAAGGACTTCATCCATGCGACAGCCTTCATAAAAATATGTACTCGCCCAATTCATAGCGGTTGATTCAATAGCGCAATAGCAAAAGAAAGAAATTAAAACAAAAACTACTCCTTTTATTGATATTTTTTCTTTAAATGATAATTTTGATGGAATTACTTCTTCTTGCTCGATTGTTTTTGTCTTTTTCCATAATGGTAATGATACGCCGACAATTATCGCAATAGCAATTTGAATTAAACTCACAATTAAATATCCTTGATGCCAAGAATGATTTTGATTTAGACAAAAACTCATAATATATGGTGAGATAATTGTTCCAATACCCCAAAAGCAATGTAACCAACTCATATGCTTGGATGAAAAATGAAGCGCTACAAAATTGTTTAACGCCGCATCAATTGAACCCGCACCTAATCCATATGGAATTGCTAAAAGGCATAATAAGACAAAATTATCCGCAAAAGAAAATCCTAATAACGCTAATGCGGTTAAAACGATGCTAACCACTGTGATGGTCCACGTTCCTAATTTTCTATTTAACTTATCAGAAAATAAACTTGAAATAATCGTGCATCCAGAAATTATCATCGTGATAATTCCCATTGAAGATAAGCTAACATTTAAATCTATATGTATTGTTGGCCACGCAGATCCAAGCAAAGAATCAGGTAGTCCTAAGCTGATAAATGCTAAATATATGACACTAAGTAATAATCCTAACATAAGAACAATTTATATAATATCGTATTTAAAAATATTTATACAAGTTAAATTTAAAAGACTATTTAAAACATAGTTTATACCAAGTTTTTAATAGTCTTTAGTTTTATTTATCTTATAATGAATCTTTTAATATATTATATATATCTTCCTCTTTTAAAGGAGCATATGCATTTTCTAATCCTTCATTTATTGCGATATGATGCGCCATTTCATGAAGTCGAGACTCATCAATACCTACATCTTTTAAATGCATTGGAATGTCGATAGAAGCAAAAAAATCATATGTCGCAGCAATGGTTTTTTCTGCAATTACTTCTTGAGGTAAAGTTGCATCGATACCAAATACTTTAACACCAAACTTAACAAAACGATCGATAGTATTATCATTTAAGATATATTTCATCCATCTTGGAGTAATTATTGCTAATCCCTCACCATGAGTTATATCATAAAAACCGCTTAGAGCATGTTCAATTCCATGACAAGGCCATCCTGAAGACGAATTACCTAAAGATAAAATTCCATTACACGCTAATGAGCAATCAAGCATTAATTCGGCTCTAGCTTCGTAATCATCTGGTTTATCTAAAGCGATTTTAACATTATGCATTAAACTTTTAATTGTAGCTTCGCACATACCATCTGTTAAGATAGTTGAGGATTTACAAAAGTATTGTTCCATCACGTGATTTATCGCATCTGCTGTTCCAGCAGCGGTTTGGCGTTTAGAAACTGTAAATGTATAACGTGGATCTAAAATCGAACAAACCGGATAAAGATGATCATCAATATAGCCTATTTTATCATTAGTTTCTGTTCTAGAAATTACTCCTCCTGCATCATATTCACTACCTGTTGCAGAAAGAGTCATAATATCTACGATTGGTAAAGCATCTTTAGTTGGCACTTTATATGTTATTAAGTCCCAAGTTTCACCATCATATTTTGCTCCTCCAGCGATAGCTTTTGAGCAATCTAAAACACTTCCTCCTCCAACGGCTAAAATAACATCAATGTTTTCTTTTTTACAAATGCTAACACCATCAACAACACTAGTTGAATATTTAGGATTAGGTTCGATGCCCCCTAATTCAAATACTTTAAAATCTTTTAACAATTCTTTTACTTTTTGATATAATCCGATTTTTTTGATACTTCCTCCACCATAAGTCAATAAAACACGTTTACCTAATGGTCTTAAAACATCTGGCAAATTCAATATTACATCTTTACCAAAAATAAGTTTTGTTGGGGTATGATAAACAAAATTTTCCATACTAATTTTCTCCTTTTATTACGTATCTATATTACTATTTATAGTAAACTCTATGTCAATAAAATTTTAATCTAAAAATAATGGCATATATTATCCCATTATTTAAATTAACAAATTATAAATCAATTATTATTTATTATCATCTAAGCATAATAAGCAAATACCTGCAACTATATTTACAAATAACAAAGTGCAAATTTTTAAACCAATACCGATAGGCTCTTTTCTTTTTAATTTATTAAAGATAGTAAGTGTCATTGGAATACACCATGCTAAAGGAATAAGTGCACATCCATAAGAAACGCATCCAATAATTAAAAATATTTTAATAACTGTAACTAATCCGCTATCACTTTCTGATGCTTTAACATTACTGCCTCCCGTAAGTTTATTTCCACATCTTGTACAAAAAGTTGCGTTGTCATCAACTTGATTCCCACAATTTGAACAATATCTCATAAAAATCTCCTTAAAACTATTTTTATTGTCTACCAGTTATTAAAAAATGTCAAGGTAGTATATAATAAATATATTCAATATAGACAAATTATATTTGTTTCAATATAATTAAAATATGATTAATTCAAAAGAAAAATATATAAAAAATATTATTTTTTCTATCATAACAATTTTATATACCTTCTTCTTTATTGGAGTTTTAACACTGCCAATTGGAACAGTATTAGAGAAAAATGTTACGACATTATATAACGACATAAAATATAATATTATAAAACCAAAAAATATTGATGTTTCGAATTTTAATATCACAAAAGATGCATCATATGAAATGGGTTTTTTAAGTAAAATAAAAATTGAAAATACATATAACTTCGATTTTAAATATAATTTTATTTATGATGAAGATTTAATAGAATTAAAATCTTTTGCATATAATGAACTAACTTTTTATCCAAACTTTAAAGATAGCGATTATTCAACAAATATAACTATATTAATCAGTAAATATGACAGCTTTAAAATTGATGTATCAGTAAATGTCATAACGCCAAATTATAATAATTTAAATTTTACTCATGGTACACATGGTTATTTATATCGAAAGGAAAGCAAATATATTTTACAAAAAGACTTACCTCTTTATATTCAAGGATTTTTATTTAAAGATGTTGATGGAGAAAATTTATTTTCAAATCAATCATTGTTAAATTATGAATATGACAGAAATTATTTTTATTATGATATTAAAAACTATACTTTAATACCTAAAAGAAAAGGTGAAAATCTAGAATTTAAAATTTATTCTAAAATCAAAAGCAAAACAATTAAAATCGATATAATCGATCCAGACGATAAAAATATAGATTTTAGCAATATATGCTTAGAGGACATTTATGGTAATATAACTTCATTAAATAAGGCAGAAACTAAAAAGACTTACAGTTTTCATTTTTATAATAAGTATGGTGAAGATTTACTTTCTAAATATGATTTAAAAACAGATGCTTCAAAAGTTCATTATAAAAAGGAATATGAAACAATCTTATTTCATACTATAGGACAAATAAAATTATAATTCATAATCAATAATAATATTTATACCATCACTATTAATGTTAATTCCAACACAAGTGATAAAGACTTATTAACTTTAGAAGAATTTAATTCATTTGACTACAATTTCCGTGTTATTGGAAATAATAAATATGATAAGACAATTTATATCAATACTAACTATTATATCGAATCAAAGTTATTTGAAAATAGGCATATTTTTTATGAATTGAATGATTTTTATGGAGATTTTAAAACTTCTGGTGATGAAAAAATATTTATAAATTTTTTCAGCATAAAAAAAGCAGTATTAAAAGTTCATTATAAAGATACATATAATCATTATATTAAAGAAATACCATTAGAGCCTAAAATGAGTTTTAATTTATTCAAAGATTATTCCGGTGATAATTTATTCATTTCTAAAATTTTAGGACATTTCACATTATCATTATTTTTAGGAATCTTATTATCATTATCTTTAATCACTAATAATAAAATGAAGAATAAATACAAAATTTTAATTATTATTTTAGTTGGTTTTTTGATTCCGTTTTTAGTTGAATTTATACAATATTTTATTCCAGGAAGATTTTATGGATTACAATCAATCTCCGATATTTTACTCGGCTTTTGCGGTATTTTATTAGGAAACTTAATAGTTGTTAGTATAAATTTTATAATAAAGAAAATTAAATACAAAAAGAAAAATTCATAATTCGCCATCCATTTCTTAATCACTTTATACATTATAACTACAATAAAGTAAAGTTCATTCTTTGTGAACAATGTTCTTTTTTATGAACATTCAAAATTATATTTCTAATTATGCGATTTTATTTTTACTGCTTGTATTTTATATTTTATAAATACTTGTTATCTATAATTTTTTCAAAAAATAACTAATAAAAAAAGAGGTGCAAATTCATTTACATCCTCTTGGTTTTACGTAATGTCTCATGTAAGAGGGTTTAATACAATTTTAGCACCTTTAGATTCTTGGATTGCCCGTTAAAGGTTTTATATATTCGTGTAGTTTTTCTTCTGTAAGTGATGTAGCTACTGCTTAGTATCCATCTAATTTCATTTCTTTTTCAATTAGAGTTTCATTGATTTTTTTAACTTTTATGGTAGCAACTTCTCCATTTTTAGTTATTTCAGTTTCCGTATATAGATTATATTACTGATTATGTAATTAATGGTGTTTTTGCTATAATCATCTAATGGATTAAAAATGGATGTGACAAAGAAGTAACGGCTATAAGTTCTTTAATTAGAAATATTATTAAAATATGAATCTTAGCAGAATTAAAAAATCAATTCACTAATCGCTAAATAAAAACGCTTAAGAAATAGTCATTCATTTGATATTATGTCTTCTAAAACTGGTTTTATATATTCATCTGCCCATTTTACTCGTGCATCGTGAGTTAAATGAATTCCATCTTTAATAAACATGTTCTCAATATGATTTCCATTTTCGTCAATTGTCATATCTTCTGCATCTATAAAATGCATATAATCAATTTCGCTACAATAATTTCTTAAAAAATCGTTAACTTGTTTAACAATTTCATCATATTGCTTTCTACCTGGCATCAATATCCCACTTATTACAGCAAATTTAGCATTTGGTAGTTTATTATGGAATTCTGTATACATTACTTTCTTTTGTTCGATTACCTTTTTTAAAATTTCTTCTTTACTACCTTTTTGATTTGGATAATCATTAGAGCCAGTTTGAAAAACTACTACGCTTGGATCATATGGATATAATAATGTGTCTGCACGAGCCATTAAATCCTTATCTGTACTTCCTCCAAATCCATGGTTTTGTACGACGAAGGGTTTCATATCTTCTTCCATTTCTTTCCATAGCCTAAAATTAGAAGCACCATAAAAAACAATTTCATTTTTTCTTTCGTTTGCATCATACATTTCTATGATTTCAGATTCTCTTTTATCGAAAGCTAAAAATTTAAAAGGTCCCCATTCGATATGGATTCCCACTTCAATCCAAACAAAGACCGCGATTAATAAAAAAGTAACAAAACTCGTAATGCATATTATAATCTTCTTTTTCACCTGTTTATTCTCCTTTATTGACTAGTGTACTATAATGATTTACAATTTCATTATATCAACACAGTGTTGGCTTTATCAATCATCACTATTTTAAAAAAAATCGATTAACTCAACAATAATTAATTAATTGTTGTACTATAGGAGAATACAGATGAATACCAAAAATAATCAACGATCTAAGTTAACAAAAAAACTTTTAAAAGAGGCTTATCTACAACTACTGCATAGTAGTAAAAACAACAAAATAACAGTTAAAAATATTTGTGAAATAGCAGAAGTCAATAGAAGTACTTTTTATATTTACTACAATGAACCAAATGACATATTAATAGAATTAGAAGAATCCATGATCAAAGAAACGTTAGATTATTTAAATCAGATAAAAGAAAAGAGAAAAGATCATTTAAGCGCTCAAGAAGGAATACTATCATTTTTGGCTTATATCAAGAAAAATCAAGAAATGCTATATTCTCTTCTAATCGATAATAAAGATCCAATGTTTCAAAAAAAATTTAAAATGATATCTTTAGATGCAATAGAAAATTCCTTCCCTGTTATCTTAAAAGCAAAAGAATATAAAGTTACTTATTCTTTTATAGCAAATGGCGCTCTTGGAATCATCGAAGAATGGATTGAAAGCGAATGTTCGACCTCAAAAAGCCAAATTTGTGACGTCCTATATAAATTATCTAAGAGCTGTCTTGATAGTATATCTATAAATAAAACAAAATCAAAAACCATGTAATGTTGATCCAATTTTCATGGTTTATTCATTTTTTCAAAATCTCATGGTTTTAGCCCAATTTATCGTAAATTACGTCACTTGACTTTGCATTTTTACAACCTCTAAATATATATTAATTTGCATTTTTCCAACTTTATAATAAAATTTAACTTGCAGACTGTTAAATAGTGTGAACTTTAGCACCCTGCCTTCAAATCGTGTAAACATGGCAGCATCATCAAATAAAAAGAATCGAACAAATAAATGCTTTAAAGCGATAAATTTATGGCAAAATCCGTTATTTTCCAATAAAAAAGTCCGATATTTTGTATCAGACCAATTCACATATAATGGCAGGGGCGACAGGAATCGAACCCGCAATAATGGTTTTGGAGACCATTGCTATACCATTTAACTACGCCCCTAAAAACTAAAGAGTTCGAGCTATTTTGTTTACTAATCCCATATCTACTTTACCTGCAAAATTTGTTTTGAAGTGTTTCATAATAGTTGGGATTGTCTTATCATCTAATTTAGAAATTTCTAATCTAATTTCTTCTTCAGATAACATTTTTGGCAAATAAGCTTTTATCGCTGATTCTTGCTTTTCAATATCTGCGATTTTTGAAAGATTATTAACTTTCGTATAATTTTCTTTCTCATCTTGCAATTCTTTAATCGTTTTTTGAATAATAGCAATTAAATCATTGTCACTTGCCTGCTCGCCTTTTTCTCTTTTTTCGACTGTGAGAAGCATATATTTGTTCATAATGATGCTATAAATACCTTTAGTAACACTATCGCGAGCTTTCATTGCTTCGCAATTTGCTTTTTTTATTTCATCAATTAACATTTTTTTGCCTCCCTAGCCTTAATTAATATATCACCTAAATTAATTAAAATCAATAAATAATTATGAAAGATATTCTTCTTCAAGTTTTTCTAACTCATTTTCTAGTTGTTTTAGTTTCTTATCTAACTCTTGCATTTTTTTGTAATCCATATAATTTTCTTCCAAAAATTGGTCTTGTTTTACCTTATCAATCTCTTTTTCTAACTTAGAAATTAATTCTTCTAATTTATAAGGACTATGTTTCTTTTTTTCATTTTTAATCGGTTTAACTTCTTCTTTAACCACAGAGGAAGAAATATTATTTTCAATTTGGAATAACTTGGATTCTTGTTCTTTAAAATCCATGTAATTTCCTTTAACAAAGTAGGAACCGGTTTTATCTAAATATAAAACATGGCTAGCTAATTCATCAACAAAATAACGATCATGACTAACGAAAATTATAGAGCCTTGATACTCATTTAATGCTAAGATAAGCGCTTGACGAGTAACCATATCAAGATGATTTGTCGGTTCGTCTAAAACTAATACCTGATAGTTTTCTAAAATAATTTTGGCAAGAACCACACGCATTTTTTCTCCACCAGAGAGAACTTCAATCTTCTTATTAGCGTCATCATAGTCAAAATTAAATTTTCCCAGGTGATTATAAATATTTTTTTCACCCATGGATGCAAAATCCTTCATCATCTCTTCTAAAATTGTTAACTCTGGATTTAAATCAACTTGATGTTGTTTGATATATCCAACAGATACATCACGAACGTATTTTATCTCACCATTTAAAATATTTTTGTCATTTACAATAGCCTCTAAAAGGGTAGTCTTACCCGTTCCGTTTGCTCCCATAATGGCGATGCGGTCTTTGCCATATAAAGAAAAATTAATATTTTCAACTAAAGGATGATCATAACCAATTGCTAAATTATTAATTCTAATAACTTCTTTACCTTCATAGACTTCACCATCAAAAGTCAATTTTAAAGTCGATTTATTTTGATATGGTTTATCTATCACTTTCATATGTAGCAATTTCTTTTCTCTATCTTTTGCTCGTGAAACAAAACGTGGTTTAGGTTTGTAAAATTCGATAAATCTCTTTAATTTTGCAATCTCTTTTTGTTGATTATTATAGGCGTTTAATTGTTGTTCATATCTAAGTTTTTTCTCTTCGACATAATAAGTATAATTGCCTTTATAAATTGATGATGTTCCATTTTCAATCTCAACTATCTTATTAGCTAAGGCATCGATAAAATATCGATCGTGCGACACAAATAACAATGCCCCTTGATAACTCTTTAAATAATTTTCTAACCATTCAATTGTCGGTATATCCAAATGATTAGTAGGTTCATCCAAAACTAATAGATTTGGTTTGCTTAATAACAATTTAACAAAAGCAATTTTAGTTCTTTCACCACCAGAGAAAGAAGAAATCTCACGACTTAAATCATCTTTTTTGAAACCAAATTTAGATAACATCATCTCGATTTGATAATGATAATCATAACCACCTAAATTTATAAACATCGTTTGTAATTTACCATATTCATCCATTAATTCAGCATTATTAGTATCATTGGATAGTCTATTTTCTAAATCCTTTAATTGTTTTTCCATTGCTATTAAATCATTAAAAACTTCTATTACCTCTTCATGTAAACTATGATTAATATTTTTTATGACTTCTTGTGATAAATATCCAACATTGACACCTTTAGCAAAGTTGATATCACCACTTGTTTTTTCCAATTGATTTAAAATTAATTTTAATAATGTGGTTTTACCTTGACCATTAGGACCAACAATAGCCAATCTATCATCATCGTTTAGATTAAAACTTACATTATCAAATAAAACAAAATCACCAAATTCAATTTTTAATTTATTTACACTTAATATTTGCATAACATATTAATTATAGCGATAATGTTTTTACATTCAAAAAGAATTCAATAATTTAAATAATTTTTCATTAAATATCCTAATAAATTTAATATTTTGATTATTTATAAAACAATATTTATTACAATTTTTACTTTATATGTATTTTTTTATATTTTATATTGACATGTTTAGTATAAGTAAATATAATTCTTACTAGATTTGTTTAGTTTTATTAAACTTTTTTCTTAAAGTAATGAAACTGCAATTAATGAGGGGATATTATATGATTTCAATTGGAAAAAAAATAAAAAATCTAAGAAATTTAAATAATCTCACACAAGAAGAACTTGCTAATAGATGCGAATTAACTAAAGGTTATATATCGCAATTAGAAAATGACTTAACTTCGCCATCTATTGCCACTTTAGTGGATATTCTTGATGCTCTTGGAACAAATTTGCATGACTTTTTCTCTAGTGATTCAATTGAGGAACATATCATCTTCACAAAAAATGATTATTTTGTAAAAGAAAATGATTATGGCACAATCACTTGGTTAGTTACAAATGCGCAAAAAAATGAGATGGAGCCTATATTGCTTACTCTGTATCCAGAACAATCAACACCACTTGATTACCCCCATGAGGGTGAAGAGTTTGGTTTTGTTGTTGAAGGTTCAATAGTTATTTGTTTAGATAATCAAAAATATAAATGCAAAAAAGGTGAATCATTTTATTACGAGTCATCAAAAACACATTATTTAAAAAATATCTCAAATAAGATAGCAAAAATAATTTGGATTTCAAGTCCACCAAATTTTTAAAGGAGTTTATAGCATGGAAGAAAAAGAAGAATATATTATTGAGTTAAAAAATGTCGCTAAAAAATTTGATGACTCAGATACATATGTTGTTGAAAATTTTAATCTTAAAGTTAAAAAAGGTGAATTTGTCACTTTTTTAGGACCTTCTGGGTGTGGTAAAACAACAACTCTAAGAATGATTGCTGGATTTGAATTACCAACTGAAGGTGAAATTTTATTAAATGGTAAAGATATTTCTCAATTACCTCCATATAAAAGACCAATTAATACTGTCTTTCAAAGATATGCTCTTTTTTCCCACTTAAATGTTTTTGATAATATTGCATTTGGACTTAATATCAAAAAAGTTCCATATACTTATGAAGATAAAAAAGGCAACAAAAAGACTAAAATGATTCATCTTTCAAAAGATAAAATTGTAAAAGAAGTCAAAAAAGCTTTAGAATTAGTCGACCTTGAAGGATTTGAAAACAGAAATATTTCAACTTTGTCTGGTGGTCAACAACAACGTATTGCCATCGCTCGTGCAATTGTTAATAAGCCTGATATCTTGCTTTTAGATGAACCACTAGGCGCTCTTGATTTAAAAATGCGTAAAGAGATGCAACTCGAATTAAAAGCTATGCATGAAAAACTTGGAATAACCTTTATCTATGTTACCCATGATCAAGAAGAAGCTTTAACAATGTCAGACACTATCGTAGTCATGGCCGATGGTATCATTCAACAAATTGGAAAACCTAAAGAAATTTATGATGAACCTAAGAATGCTTTTGTTGCCGATTTCATTGGCGAATCAAACATCTATACTGGTACTATTTTTAATAATCATCAAGTGAAGATTCTTACTAAATTATTTAAGATGGTTGATGATTTCCCAGTCAATGAAAAAGTTGATGTTGTTATCCGTCCTGAAGATATAATCTTAAAAGAACCTGGACAAGGAACAGTTGATGGTCTTATAACCTCTAAAATCTTTAAAGGCATTCATTATCAATATGTTATCATGGTTGGAAAAAGTGAAGTCATTGTTCAAACCACAGAATCCTTCCCTGAAAATCAACTTGTTTCAATTTCTATCGATCCTCAAAATATTCACATTATGCGACGTGATATCACCACAAATACTTACAATGATGCTTATATAAACAAGAATAACCAAGTGGTTTTCGCTGGTGCAGAATGGAATTGTAATGTATGTCAATTGCTTAAAAATTCTCATCTTGATGAAGATGGGTATTTAGTGGGTGATGACAATAAAAAATATGATTTAAACGATGCTGATGTAATCGTAAATGTCGATATGCAAGATATCATTATCTCTGATAATATGGATGAAGGTAATATCTCCGGATCAATAATTCAAATGGTTTATAAAGGTGATCACTATCAGTATATTGTTAGAACTGAGGATGAAGAGGATTTTGTCGTCGATAGCGAATGGACATGGAATGAAAACGATATCGTTTCAGTTATTATAAAACCAGAGAAAATTAAGATGAAATTGAAAGGAGATATTAAAAAATATGAAATTTAGATTTCAGAGAAAATATCTCTCAATTCCCTATTTATTATTTTTTATCTTATTTGTAGTGATTCCTATTTTATTAATAGTTTATTATGCTTTTACAAATAAAGGGGAAGCTGGAATCTCATTTTCAAATTTTAAAAAATTTTTCTCAGATTCCACAAATGTCAATGTTTTACTAATTTCACTAGTTTTTGCTTTAGCTAATACTATTATTTGCCTACTAATTGGATATCCAATAGCCTACATTTTAGCTAATAAAAAATTAAATAAAAATAAGGTTATTGTTTTATTATTTATCATGCCAATGTGGATTAATTTCGTTATTAGAACTGGCGCTACAAGAGAATTACTTACATGGATTGGTCTTGGTGGCGGAACTCATCCTGAGGTCGCAACTATAATTGGTCTTGTCTATAACTATCTTCCTTTTGTCATTCTACCTTTATATTCAACAATGCTAAAGATGGATTATAATCAAATAGAAGCTAGCTATGATTTAGGCGCAAATGGCTTTAAAACTTTTACAAAAGTAATTATTCCTATGACGATGCCTGGAATTGTCTCAGCGATAACTATGGTCTTTATGCCAACCATCTCTTCTTATGTAATCTCTGATTTATTATCAGAATATAACATTGTTTTGTTTGGTTCCTATATCGATTTATATTTCAATCAAAACGATTGGAACTTCGGTTCATTTATGGCTCTAATTATGCTTTTATTAATTGGTTTAAGCGTCTTTATTTCCAATAAATTCACCAAAGAAGAAAATGCGAGGACTTCATTATGGTAAAAAAGATTCTATCAAAAGTATTTATTTATTTAATTTTATTCTTAATGTATCTACCAATATTTATTTTAATCGTGTTTTCATTCACCTCCTCTGACACCATCGGTGTATGGAATGGTTTTACATTCGTATTATATGGTGATATGTTTAAAAATGAGGATTTAATGACTGCTGTAGGAAACACCGTCTTAATCGCAATTGTATCGGCAATAGTATCCACAATTATAGGAACATTAGGAGCCATCGGTACTTTCTATAGTAGCAAAAGGTATAAAAAATTTATTGAAACAATAACTCAACTACCTGTAGTTAATGCTGAAATTGTTATGGCCCTTTCATTAGCGGTACTATTTGTATTGATTACTGGTGGAAAATTTACCTTTTTAACCCTATTAGTGGGACATGTCGTTTTAACAGTTGCTTTTGTTTATTTATCAGTTAAACCAAAATTACAACAAATGGATCCTAACATATATGAAGCGGCATTAGATTTAGGTGCAGCCCCACGTCGAGCTTTATTTAAAGTTATCTTTCCTGAAATCCTACCTGGTATATTATCCGGTTTTATGCTTTCATTAACTCTTTCTCTTGATGATTTTGTCATTACTCAATATCTTAAAGAACCAAGTTTTGAAACTTTATCGACATATGTACAAAAGATTTTATCAAAAAGACCAATGCCACCTGAGGTTCGAGCTTTAACAACATTTATCTTTCTCCTCGCGGTAATCATTGTTATCGTAAATAACATAAAAAGTCGTCATGAAGCTAATAAACTTCTTAAAAAAGGAGGAAATTAAAAATGAATAAATATAAAATTATTTCTTTAGGTATCATATCTTTATTTGTTTTTTCCTCATGCAATACCTCACAAGATATCAGGCAAACTTTTCCAGAAGATTTCGCCCTTCCAGAAAAAATAAGTGGCTTTGAAGGTCAAACTTTAACGATATATAACGCTGAGGATTATATCTCTTCTTCTTTTGACGACGGGTATCTTGATTTAATCAGTTTATTTGAATATACCTACGATGTCAAAGTTAATTACTATACCTTTGATACAATTGAAACTATGTATAATCAAATGACCCTACAAAATGAAGGATATTATGATTTAGTTTGTCCTTCTGAATACATGATTCAAAAATTGATCAATGAGGATCTTTTAGAAAAGATGGATCAATCTAAATTAGATGTCTATAACAAATACGCTTGCAAAAATATTCTTAGTCGCTTTAATAATATGACCGCGACCGCTTTAGATGAAAATGGAAACCATAAAAAGTTAGGTGACTACGCTGCCGGATATATGTGGGGTACAATGGGAATTGTCTATGATCCAAATTATGTCGATCATGAAGACACTAAATCGTGGGATATCTATTGGGATAAGGACTATTATAAATATGCATCCGTAAAAAATTCGATGCGCGATACATATGTGGTTGGTATTCTTCATGGATATAAAGAGGAACTCGACAACTACAAAAAAGAATTATTAGGCGATAAAACTGAAGATGCCCTCACTGAAGAAGAATATCAAGAATACATAGATAAATACTCTACAAAAGTTCAAGAAGTATTCGATCGTCATGATAAAAAAGATATTAAATTGGTGAAAGAACAATTATCATCTTTAAAAAACAATATCTATGGATTTGAAGTAGATTCTGGAAAAAATGATATTATTGAAGGAAAAATAAAGATGAATCTCGCCTGGTCAGGGGATGCGATTTATTCTATCAATGAAGCCTACAATTCTGGAAAAGAATTATATTATTCTGTTCCATTAGAAGGCAGTAACATCTGGTATGATGCTTGGTGTATGCCAAAAAAAGCTAACACCGAATTAGCCTACGCTTTTATCAATTTCTTATCTGATCCATACTATGCTGCATCAAATATGGATTATATAGGATATAGTTCATTTATAACTAGTGAAGATGTTTTTAATACTATCGTACCATGGTATGGCGCTAGCGAATATTATGATGAAGATGAATACTATAGTTATTATGATGAAAATGGTGAATTAAGCGATGATTCTTCAATCGTTCATTATGAAGATAATTTCTATGTATGCATCAAAGATTCACAAGGAAATTTCCCTACAAATGAAGAATATTTTACTTTATTAGATGAAGAAGATGCTCCATTAGATGAATATTATGATTTATCTTATTATTTTAAAGATTCTCTTCCAAATGAAAAAAAACCTATTGTCTATCCATTTGATGATTACTATTTAAATATATTAGAAGCTCAATATCCTAATGAAAGGATCATTAAACGATGCGCAGTGATGAACGATTTTGGAGAAGCAAATGCCGATGTAGTCATCATGTGGTCACAAGTTAGAGCATATACAAATATGACCCCATATTATGTGATATTAATAATTGCCATTATGGCGGTTCCAGCTTATTTAATCTATATGCTATACCAAAGAAAAAAAGAAAAACGCTTAGAGAAAATGATTAATAATCAATAAAAAAGTTCTAACTTTAATAAAAATCATGCCCCAAATGTTAAAAAAAACATGCGGGGTTTTTATTTGCAATAATAATTTTTAGCCAAACCACCTAATGATGTCTCTTTATAAGCTTTTGAAAGATCTAAGCCAGTTTCATACATCGTTTGAACCACAGTATCAAATGATATTTTTCTAGAAGGAGAAACTAAAAATGATAGCGATGAAGCATCTAGAGCTCGTAATGCCGCGATAGCATTTCTTTCAATACATGGTATTTGAACATATCCATTAACCGGGTCACAAGTTAAACCTAAATGGTGCTCCATAGCAATTTCGGCGGCACATTCAATTTCATCTAGTGATCCACCTAATAGATATGTCGCAGCCGCGGCAGACATTGAACAAGCCGCACCAATTTCAGATTGACATCCAGCTAAAGCTCCTGAAACACAAGCATTAGACTTTATTACATTTCCAATAATTGACGCTACCGCTAAGGCATCAATCAATTTTTGATCATCAAAATTTTTAATTTTTTTTAAATAAAATAAAACCGCTGGTAAAACACCACAAGCTCCGCATGTAGGAGCAGTAACTATAATTCCACCGCTAGCATTTTCTTCACTGGTTGCATATGCATATGAAGTTAATAGCTTGATTTTTAAATCAACGTTTACATCACCATAATATAAATCATAAGCTTTTCTTTTTAAATGTAAATTACCTGGAAGTTCTCCTTGACAATTGATGCCTCGTTTAATCGCCTTTTCCATAACTAATAATACTTTTTGAAGATATAATTTACATTCTTCACCCTCAAATTTATATACAATATCTGCAAGGGAGAGTGCATTTTGAAGACAATATTCTTTAATTTGTAAAAAATTCTTAAACGGATATGGATTGTTTTCTTGATTAGGTTCTCTTTTATCAAGATTTATAATTGATCCTCCACCAATTGAGGCAAATTTCTCTTTGGCAATAATCATATTATTTTTCTTAGCGGTAATTTCTAAATAATTAGGATAAGGAATATTTATATCAAAATTATATGAAATATCGCATTTATAATTTTTAAAAGTTTTAATCAAAATATAATCTGTTAAATGCCCTTTTCCAGTAAGAGCTAATGAGCCATACAAAACAACATCAAAAGCATCAGCATTTTCATACTTTTCAATCATATATCTTGCGCATCTTTCTGGTCCCATAGTATGAGATGAAGATGGTCCTGATCCTATCCTGTATATATTTTTAATCTGTTCCATACTCTATTTTTATTATAGATTAAATAAGAACAAAATTGGTAATATTTCATATAATAATTTTAGAATATCAATATTGATACTCTATTTTTGAAAAAGTATATTTTCTTATTGTTTTTTAATTTAGTATTTGCTAAAATCATATTTGCTCGTAGTGATGATGGTTCCTTAGCCAAGTTGGTAAGGCAATTGACTGCAACTCAATCACCGCTGGTTCAAATCCGGCAGGAACCTCCATTATTTCAGCAAAAATTATTAGTCAAAGTGTTGACTTTATCTAATGTTTAAGCTATATTATTAGCGTTGCGCTAGTAGCTCAACTGGATAGAGTATCAGACTACGAATCTGGGGGTTGCGAGTTCGATTCTTGCCTAGCGCGCCATCCTCGGGAAATAGCACAGCTTGGTAGTGCACCTGATTTGGGATCAGGGGGTCGCAGGTTCGAATCCTGTTTTCCCGACCATTAACAATATCAGGAATTAATTCCTGTTAACATATATTTTGGGGCTGTAGCTCATCTGGGAGAGCACCTGATTTGCACTCAGGAGGTAGCGAGTTCGATCCTCGTCAGCTCCACCAAAATTGTAATTTACGCCTATTTATAGGCGTTTTTTTATTATTAATTCAACAAATTCAAAACGAAAGCGTTAAAAGACTCCAGTTGAACTAATGTGTACTGTATACGTTAAAATTTAACACGTATAATAAAAAAAGAAAAAGATAATCAGAAATA
>CABUOQ010000011.1 GCA_902493275.1 uncultured Bacillota bacterium
GTAATATTAAAATACTAAAAAATTTTAATTTTTAAAATTTGTATAAAAAAATTTTTTTAAATGTTATTATTTATATACAAAAAAATTAATGTAAAAAATTAGACCTGAAAGTAATTGACTGAAGGTGAAGTTTTTTTTACTTACGCTATATTTTTGGGGGAGTAAAAATGAAAATAGTAAAAAGAAGTGGGACTGAAGTAAAGTTTGATGTTTCAAAAGTATATAACGCAATATGTGCGGCTAATAAAAAAGTTGATGATGCTCATAAAATATCCGAAGAAGTAATTTCGAGATGTTCAAAAAATGTTGAAGCAGAATGTAAAAGAAAAAAGAGACTTTTAAATGTTGAAGAAGTTCAAGATTTAGTTGAAAATCAACTCATGAATGAGAATGCTTTTGAAGTGGCAAGAGAATATATTACATATCGTTATCGTCGCGCGTTAGCTAGAAAGGCAAATACTACAGATCAACAAATTCTCACTCTTTTAGAATGTAATAATGAAGATGTTAAAGAAGAAAATTCTAACAAGAACCCTACTGTTAACTCTGTTCAAAGAGACTACATGGCAGGAGAAGTTAGTAAAGATATTACAAAGAGAATTTTGCTGCCTAAAGATATAGTTGAAGCTCATGAAGCCGGAATTATTCATTTCCACGATGCGGATTATTTTGCTCAACATATGCATAATTGTGATTTAGTTAATTTGGAAGATATGTTACAAAATGGAACAGTAATTTCTGGAACGATGATTGAAAAACCAAAGAGTTTTTCAACAGCTTGTAATATTGCAACTCAAATTATCGCCCAAGTAGCGTCTAATCAATATGGTGGTCAATCAATATCAATTGCACATCTAGCTCCTTTTGTTGAAGTTAGCCGTCAAAAGATAAGAAAGGATGTAGAAGAAGAATTTGAAGATATTGAAGGAATTACCCCAGAGATAAAAGAAAAGATTATCAGTAAACGTTTAAAAGACGAAATAAAGAAGGGTGTTCAAACAATTCAATATCAAATAGTTACCTTGTTAACCACCAATGGTCAAGCCCCATTCGTAACTATATTTATGTATCTTAATGAAGCAAAAAACCAACAAGAAAAAGATGATATGGCTTTGATTACTGAGGAAATTTTAAATCAAAGAATGCAAGGGGTCAAAAATGAAAAAGGTGTTTGGATTACACCAGCATTCCCTAAACTTATTTACGCTTTAGAAGAAGATAATATCACACCAGATAAGCCATATTATTATCTTACCGAGTTAGCGGCTAAATGCACTGCAAAAAGAATGGTTCCAGATTATATATCAGAAAAAATTATGAAAGAATTAAAGCAAGGAAATTGCTATACTTGCATGGGATGTCGTTCTTTCTTAACACCTTATAAAAACGAAAAAGGGGAGTACCAATTCTATGGAAGATTTAACCAAGGTGTGGTAACCATTAATTTGGTTGATGTTGCTCTTTCTTCTAATCGAGATATAAAAGCTTTCTGGAAAATCTTTGATGAGAGATTAGAATTATGTTATCGAGCATTAATGTGCCGTCATAATCGTTTAATGGGAACAAAGTCAGATGTCGCCCCTATATTATGGCAATATGGTGCACTAGCACGTCTTAAAAAAGGTGAAACAATTGATAAGTTATTATTCAATGGATATTCAACAATATCTTTAGGATATGCGGGACTTTATGAATGTGTATACTACATGACAGGAAAATCACACACAGATCCAGAGGTAACCCCATTTGCATTAGAAATCATGCAACACATGAACGATGCATGCGCTAAATGGAAAGCTAAAGAACATATGGATTTTTCTTTGTACGGAACACCATTAGAATCAACAACATATAAATTCTCAAAATGTTTACAAAAGAGATTTGGAATTATTCCGGGTGTAACTGATAAAAACTATATTACCAATTCCTACCATATTGTTGTTACAGAACAAATAGATGCATTTACAAAATTAGATTTTGAATCTAAATTTCAAAAATTATCTCCTGGAGGAGCGATTTCATATGTTGAAGTTCCAAATATGGAAAATAATATCCCAGCAGTAATAAAAGTCATACAATTTATTTATGATCATATTATGTATGCCGAATTAAATACAAAGTCTGATTTCTGTCAATGTTGTGGTTATTCTGGTGAAATTCAAATAAAAGAAGATGATGATGGAAAGTTATTCTGGGAATGTCCTCAATGTGGAAATCGTGATCAAAGTAAGATGAATGTTGCAAGGAGAACTTGTGGTTATATTGGTACACAGTTTTGGAATCAAGGACGAACGCAAGAAATAAAAGATAGGGTTTTACATTTATAATGTATTATGCAAATATAAAAAAAGTCGATATTGCAGATGGATTAGGAATACGGGTTTCTCTATTTGTTTCAGGATGTAGAAATCATTGTAAAGGTTGTTTTAATGAAATGACTTGGGATTTTAAATATGGTCAAGAGTTTAAAGAAGAAACGATACAAGAAATACTTGAAGCGTTGCGTCCGGATTATATAGATGGATTTACTTTGTTAGGTGGAGAACCTTTTGAAGAAGAAAATCAAAAATCCTGTTTAGACTTGTTGAGAAGAATAAAAACGGAATATCCAAGAAAAAACATATGGTGCTATACCGGATACATACTAGATAAAGATTTGATACCACCTGATGGAAGAAAACATACTGAATATACAATAGAATTATTAAATTATATTGATATACTTGTAGATGGACCTTTTATTGAAAGTAAAAAAAATCTTATGCTTAAATTTAGAGGATCAGAAAATCAAAGGGTAATCGACTTGAAGAAAACATTACAAAATAAAGAGATAGAATTATTTATCAAATAAATAAAAATTCATCTCTTTTTTTATTAAGAGATAAAATAGATAATTATTTTTTTCAGTAGTTAATTAGAAAAAATAAAAAAAATATGGTAATATATTTATGTATATAGTGAGCGGTCTAATATAGTTATTACAATAATTTTATGACATAAGTCCAACTAAAAAGAGGTGAAACAATGTTTAATATAGGGCAAATTGTGGTTGTAAAAAATTCAGGTGTTTGTAGTATTGTATCAAAAGAAAAAATGAATTTTGGAATGGGAGAAACAGAATATTTTGTTTTAAAACCCTATTTTTCTAATGCTAATTCAACAAAGTTATATATACCTGAAGATAAGGCGGTTTTAAATCTTAGAGAACTTGTAAGTCGAGAACAAGTTATTAATCTAATAAATTCTATGCCAGGTATCAATAAAGTTTGGTATAATGATAGCAAAATAAGAAAACAGAAATTTGAAGAAATGTATAAATCTGGTGATTTAAAATTATTATGTCAATTAGTAAAATCTTTGTATTTACAAAATGAAGAATTAAAATTAAATAAGAAAACTTTATCAATTATAGATAGAGAGTTTTTAGATAAAATTCAAGCAGAAATATATCAAGAATTTGCCGTTGCGTTACAAATAAAACCGGAAGAAGTTGAAGGTTTTATAAAAGCACAAGGAGTGCTTTAATTGAATAAGAAATAGATATCTTCCTGAGTAAGGGAAGATATTTTTTTATCCCCACTTAAAATTATTGAAGAGGCAAGATTGTTTTTTAATTGTTGTAATTTAATGACTTTTTCTTCTATCGAATTTTTACAGATTAATTTGATGACAGTAACGGAATTTTTTTGTCCGATTCTATGCGCCCGATCAGAAGCTTGATTTTCTGCGGCAACATTCCACCAAGGGTCAAGATGGATAACAATATCCGCGCCGATGAGGTTTAATCCAGTACCACCGGCCTTTAATGAGATTAAAGTAATTTTTATATTATCTTCATTGTTAAATGAATCAGCAATTTCAATTCTTTTTTCTGCGGATACACCGCCATGTATATAAAAAGAAGGAATATTTTTTTCTTCAAGTAAATTTTTAAGATGATCTAAACTTTTAGTAAAAGAAGAAAACACTAAGACTTTATGATTGTTTTCTATGGCATTTAAAATTATTGAAACAGCGACAGTTATTTTTTCAGATATAGAATTAAAGTTCTCGATAAACATGCTAGGATCGACACAAATTTGACGTAGGCGAGTTAAAATCGCAAGTTGATTAATTCTATTTGTATCTGCGCCTAAAATAATATTTTTAGCGTTTTCGTAGTAGGCATCATATAATTTTCGTTGCTCATCATTCATATCTATTGAATAAATTGTTTCGGTTTTAGGTGGCAATTCTTTTAGAACTTCTTTCTTTGTTCTTCTTAATATAAATGGAGAAATTTTCTTAATAAGTTTTTTCTTGATTAATTTATCATTTTCATAGATGATGGAAGATTCATACTCTTGTTTAAATTCATCGTATGTTAAAAGATAATTAGGCATTAGAAAATCAAATATAGACCATAGATCTATTAAACTATTTTCAATAGGAGTTCCAGTTAAAACAAAACGAGAATTAGAGTTAATTTCTTTTACCGCTCTTGTTTTTAATGCATGAGCATTTTTTATGTATTGGGCTTCATCTAAAATAAGTAATTCAAAGTTGATGTTTTTATAATAGTTTATATCGTTTCTTAAAGAATCATAAGAGGTAACATATATAATTTTTTTGTTTTTCTCAATGTTTTTTATTATTGATAGTCTATCTTCTTTTGTTCCATCAATAGTGAATATTTTTTGATTATCAAGCCACATATTAACTTCATTTTCCCAGTTAAAAATTAGACTTTTTGGTGTTACAATTAAAATTGGTTTTTCTGGTAAGTTAATTGTAAAAGTAAGAATTTCTAGCGTTTTTCCAAGACCCATGTCGTCTGCAAGAATACCACATAGATGATTCTTATATAAGACGGATAGCCATTTTACCGCATCGATTTGATAAGGTCTAAGTTTATTGATTTGTTTTTCGCTTAAGGATAACTTAAAAGTTTTAAATTTTTTGATTTCAAGTAAAATTTGCATTAATTTTTCGTTAAAAGAAATATTTAGATCATCTTTATAAGCCACTAACTTAAAAGCATCGTAAAACGGAAGTTTTTTTCCATCTAGATTATCATTTATATTTAAAGATTTTTGCAAGGCTGAAAGAGAAGCTAAACTATCGTCATCTAAAACAATAAAGTCGTCATTTATTCGGAAAAATTTCTTTTTAATATTATACATGGATAGTATTTCAGATATTTCTTTAGAATTAAATCTTTCTGATTTAATATCGATATTAAGCCAATTCATATCAAAAGATGCGTTTATTTTAAAAGAGGGCATCTTAATAAAATTTCTGTTTTTTAATGTTTCTGTTAAATAAAGATTACAAACATCATTTAATGATGATATGTCGCTTCTTAAGAAGTTATAAATTATTTCTTGATTTGAAATAGTGCAATTATCTTCAACATTAAAAACGCTTAGTTTATTTTCAAAATCAATAATTTGGTTTTTATGTAATTGGTTATCTAATAATTCAAATTTGCTTATTTCTGTATTATTTAAAATATATTTTGTTTTAATAATTAATTCATCATTTTTGTTTATATCAATATAAACATTTATTATAACAGAGTTATCCTTCTGTTTTTTTTGATATTGTTGGCTAGCTTTAACATTTTTCTTTATTATAGGGTAAAGTCTATTCATTAATAAATCTGAGACATCATTATAATCAAAATCTTTATTTTCAATTGCAAATTTATATAATTGTTGAGATGCTGCGTGATTAAAGCGAAGAAGATTTATATTTTGCTCTTTACTTTGATAAACGTAACCTAAAGTTTTATAAAAGAAGAACTCTCCTTTAAGGTCTGGTGAATAAACAAGTACCCCTTCATCGTTTATAGATACATCTGCAGAAATGTAGTCATTTATTTTAGTGATTTTATCATTAAAATATATATAGTCATTAATGAATAAACTTAATAATTCGAATATGCAAGAATTACTTATACTTAAATATCGAGAGGTACTTTCGTAATTGTTTATTAGATTTCTTGATATAAAAGAAATAAGAAGTTGACTTCTTTTATCAAAAGCATCTAAGGTATGTACAAACTCTAAACCTTTTCCGTATCGATAGTTTAAATTGTTATTTATATTTGAAATAAAAGAAAAAAACGACTTTATTTGATAATATTTTGATGTACCAATTTTTAAACTAATAAAAAAGTTGTCATCATGCTTGTAGAGATTTATAATTAGTTTTACATTGCCATTAATTTCTTGTTTGCTCTCTTGGTTGATTTGTTCTATTGAAGAAATTAACTCGTTAAAAAGAGTTCTATTTTCATTTCTAGATTTTAATTCTTCAATAGAATTTATATTTAAATTTTGAATTTGATTGAGAATCGGTGAATAGATTTTATTTTTTTCTTCACTTGATAGAGTTTTGTTCCTGTCTGTTATATATGAAAATAAAATATTACCATTTTCATCGGCTTTTATAAGTTCGTTAGCTAAATTACAATTGCACGTTAATATTAAAGGAAGATTTTTTCCTTCTTCTTTTAAATACGCTTCATAGAAAATGGTCTCGGTAATATTATCAAAATGAAAAGTAATAAGGTACATATTATTACTTAAAGCATCGATTATTTGAGATTTTTTATTAAAACTTAAATCATAATTATTATACATAACATTTCACCTTTGATAAATAAAATAATCGTTAGATGTGTCATTATTCTCGAAGGTGCTTAATATGTATATGCGCCTTAAGGTTATATCATCTTTAATTTTATTTTTTAATAATTTATTTTCTGTTATTTCTTTAAATAATTGGTAGTCGCATTTAGATAAGCAAAGAAAGTAGTTCTTATAATCTTGGATATCGTTCTCTAGGGAGTTTATTAGTTGGTTATACATTGTTTTTGAGATAATGTCTTTTATGTAAGTCGGTGATATTTTGTGAATTAATATTAAATCAGAGGGCGAAATATTAATTAGACTATTATCAGAAATTATTTTCTTTTCCATTAGTAAAAAAGCATCCTCATATTTATTTTTTATTGCATATGTGTGATATTTTTTTATCTCTTCAGGGGTTAGATCTCTTTTCATTAATTGTCTTAAATTAAAATAAAAAGAAAAGCTATGAGGGTATTTTAAAATAGAAAGACCGATAGCTATTGCTTCTTTAGCGTTGTTGTTTGTTTTTAGAAAATTATATATCTCAAGGATGTCGAAATAATTGTTATAAGAATTGTTCTCCGTAACATAGGAAACTAATATATTTGTATATTTTCTTTTCATTAAAAAAGATATAATTTTTTTATCAAAGACAATGAGGCTTTTATAATTTGTAAAATATGAATCTAAGATATTTTCGCTTATACTATCAGGATAATTGCTTAAAATAGAAGACATGTGTCTAAATAACGTGACATTGTTAATATCCATCTCGTTAATTAGTTCTTGTTCAACTAATGTATTATATGTATAGTCACTAAGAAGTTTTGATAAAAAATAATCAATACCGGAAACTACAAGAGGATAGGTATTAATTAAATTATTGACAAAACTTTTAATAGTATCATTGTTAGGATTTACATCGTTAAAAATATAAAAGATGTTTTTAGTAATGTCTTGATAATAATTTGAATTAAACCTTTTGAATAAATTAAAAGTATAGTCAGCAAGAATTTTTGATAATTCTATTGATGATAAGAATGTATGGTACTTGAAAAAAAGGTTTTTACTTAAATAAAGAGCCTTGTCTAAAGAAACGTTTGACATACTAAATATATTATGAAGTGCGTCTATAAAATTTTTAGAATAAACAGGGGAAGATAGGGTGGTTAACAAATTCTCCTTTTCTTCAAAATCTAATTCATATAATACAGCGGCGGCGTGTTTACAAAAGTTACTATAGTAAGGACAAGAACATTTGGCGTTAGATAAAACTCCATCTTTAAAAGTTAGATTTACTTGATATGTTGTTGATCCATCTACAGTTGAAGTTACTGAATCTGAAGATTTTTTTAAGATTTTAACTCTTCCTTCTTTAAAATAATCTTCGCCGCGAACAAGTATAAATCTTTGAAAGAATGCGATGTTTTTAGAACTTAAATAGTTTGCCATTCTTTTATTATACAATAAATAGTTTATAAAAATATAAAATATTAAAAAATAATAAAAGAGAATTATAAATAAAAAAATGACAAATAATATAGTGTGATATATGGAAAACATTTTAAAAAGGATAGATATTGAAAGAAAAATTTATGATTTTACTTTTTTTGATCTTGTATTTATTTATATCATAGGTGGAACGATAGGTTCTATTTATGAAACTGTTTTTTATTATATTGTTGAGGGAACAATTACTAATCATTCTGGATCAGTGTTGTTCTTTGTAAACGGAACATATGGATTAGGAATTGCTTTACTGACTTTAGTTCTTTATCATGTGAAAAATTGGTTTATGATTTTTATTTTAGGGAGTGTATTTACAGGATTTACTGAATACATGGTATCATTATTCGATGAAAAAATACTAAGAATATCAACATGGAATTATTCACATTTACCTTTAAATATTAATGGTAGAACTACAATATTGATTTCTTTAGGGTGGGGATTGCTTGGCTTATTAATAATTTTGTTCTTTATACCTAAAGTCTTGAAATATCTTCATAAAATTCCTAAAAAACCATATAATGTGTTATCAATAATTTTTTTAACTTTAATTATAATAGATGTATCTGTATCTTTTGTGGCAGTCTATCGATATTCTGGCAGACATTTTAATATTTATTATCAAAATAAATTTTTTGAGATTGTAGATAGTGTTTTTAACGATAAATACATGCAAGAAAGATTTCCGAATCTTACGTTTGTCTAGTAATTTATATTCTTTGACTATAATTTAAAGAGTAATAATAAAAAATGTGTTATTATATGACTAGTTAGAAAGTCAATAGAATATGGAAAGAGCATTGAAACTTAGTAATGGATTAGATAACGTAATAATAAAAAAAGGGTTACTATTAGAAATAACTGACTTTTTGCCTAAAAATCAAAAAGTTTTATTGGTAAGTGATGATGGTATACCATCTATTTATTATGAAAAAATAAAAACAAAATATCCAGAGATAATGGTTCATATAGTGAGCCAAGGAGAAAAATCTAAATCGATAAAAACATATCAAGAAATATTGAATATATTATTAGAGAACCATTTTTCTAGAGATGATTATATATTAGCTTTGGGTGGTGGTGTTGTGACAGATTTAGTTGGTTTTGTTGCGGCTACATTCAAAAGAGGAATAAAATTTATTAGTATTCCAACCTCGTTATTAGCTATGGTTGACGCGGCTATTGGAGGAAAAAATGGATTAAATTTTAATGGCATAAAAAATATGATTGGTACGTTTTATCATCCAGTCATTGTTTTGGTGGATCCAAATGTTTTATCCACTTTGCCTAAGAGACAGTTTAATAATGGATTAGTCGAAGCTATAAAAATTGGACTTATAAAGGACAGAAAGATTCTAGAAATTATAAAAGAAGATGATTATTATGAGAATATTGAAGAAGTGATTTATCGAAGTATAAGTGTCAAAATGGAAATTGTTAAGCAAGATGAAAAAGAAAATCAAACAAGAAAATTATTAAATTTTGGACATACTTTTGGTCATGCGTATGAAGAATATTTTAAAATGAATGATATTCTTCATGGAGAAGCTGTTGGTTTGGGGATGTTGACTGTATGTAAACACGAAAAGTACTATCAAAGTCTTTATAACTTGTTAAAAAAACTCGATTTACCTTTAGAAGTTGTTTGTGATAAAAAACAGATAATAGAATTTATTAAAAATGATAAAAAAGCTAATTCCTATTATATAGATTTAGTGGTTGTACACGAAATTGGTAATGGTATTATTGAAAGAGTTAAGATTGAAAATCTTGATAAATATATGGAGTAAAGAATATGGGATCTATTACAGGTGAAATAATAAAAATATCTTTATTTGGTGAATCGCATGGTGAGGCGATTGGAATGGTTATTGATAATCTTCCTAATGGAATCAAATTAGATTTAGCTTTTATCGATAAAGAATTAAATAAAAGAAAACCACAGGGTGACATATCTACATCTCGAAAGGAAAAAGATCAAGTCGAATTTTTAAGCGGTCTATATAATGGCTTTACAACTGGTACACCATTAGCTTTTATTATAAAAAACGAAAATACGAATTCTAGTGATTATTCACCAAATATTCCTAGACCCTCTCACGCGGATTTAGTCGCACAAATTAAGTATAACGGATATCAAGATTATCGAGGAGGGGGACACTTTTCGGGGCGATTAACGGCAGGATTGGTTGTGCTGGGAGCGATATGTAAACAAATTTTAAAAGACAAAGGCATTTATATTGCTAGTCATATTAAACAAATTCATCAAGTGGAAGACGATGAGTTTTCTAAAGACGATATTTTTTCGCAAATAAATGATTTAAACGAAAAATATTTTGCTGTTATTAATGATACTAAGGCGACTTTGATGAAAGAAGAGATTTATTTGGCAAAGCAAAGAGGCGATTCTGTAGGCGGTATTATACAAACGGTAATTCATGGAGTCAAACCTGGATTAGGTGAACCTTTTTTTTATAGTGTTGAGTCAAAACTCTCATCATTATTATTCTCAATAGGTGGGATTAAGGGTGTTAGTTTTGGTGATGGATTTGGTTTTGCAAATTCATATGGTAGTGAAGTTAAAGATGAATTATATTATGAAGATGAAGAAATAAAATATTATGCTAATCATAACGGCGGTATAAATGGTGGGATTAGTAATGGTCAAGATATTATTTTTCAGTGTGTTATAAAGCCAACAGCTTCAATCTTTATAAAACAAAAAAGTATTGATTTTGTTGAGAAGAAGAATGTTGATTTAAAGCTTCAAGGTAGACACGATCCATGTATAGTGCATAGAGTGAGAGCAGTTATAGATGCTGTTACTGCGTATGCGGTTTTGGATTTACTTATGATGAATAGTGCTAGAAAGTTGAATTAAGATGAAAATATGTTTAATTGGAAAGAGTTTGACTCATTCTTATTCAAAGCAAATTCATGATAGTTTATCTAAAAACAATTATCAGTTAATTAATCTTGATGAAGATGAGTTTATAGAATTTATAAAAAAAAGAAATTTTAACGGAATAAATATTACGATACCATATAAAGAAAAAGTGATTCCTTATTTAGATGAAATGGATGAAACAAGTTCTATGGTAGGCAGTGTAAATTGTGTTGTAAATAATCAAGGAAGACTTATAGGTTATAATACCGATGTATATGGATTTGAAAAACTTTTAGAAAAATATAAAATTGAAGTTAGTGGAAGAAAAATTTTAGTTTTAGGTTCGGGTGGAACATCCAAAACAGTTAAGCATGTATTAATAAAGCAGAAAGCTAAAGAGATATATATTGTTTCAAGGATTAAACAAAAAGGAACTATAACATATGAAGAAGCAAAAACGCTTTTTGATATTAATGTTATTGTAAACACAACACCATATGGTATGATGCCAAATTATGAGGATTCTTCGCTGGTTGATTTGTCTTATTTCCCTTATTTGGAATCAGTTGTTGACGTTATCTATAATCCAATAAAAACACAATTAATAATAGATGCTAAAATAAAGGGATGTAAAGTAGCTTCAGGTTTATATATGCTTGTGCAACAAGCGATTAAATCACATGAATTATTTTTAAAAAAGAAATATAGCGATAGCGTAGTAAATAAGATTTTTAATTCGATCTTGTTAAAAGAATCAAACTTAGTGTTCATTGGAATGCCATCGTGTGGAAAATCAACTGCGTCATTAAGTGTTTCAAGAGTTTTGAATAAAAAAAGGTATGATACTGATGAAGAAATTGAAAAAGAGCAAAAAATGAAAATTAAAGATATATTTTCTAAAAATGGAGAGGAATATTTTAGAAAATTAGAAACTGAAAAAATTAAAGAACTTTCATCTTTAAAAGGCGCTGTTATATCTATAGGTGGTGGAACATTAATGAATAATGTAAATATAAAATATATTTTACGAAATGGAGTATTAATTTTTTTAAATAGAGATTTAGAATTGCTTAAATCTAATCGATATGCGTTAATTAATAGGCCACTTCTTGAAGATATGAATGCATTTGATACACTTTATCAAGAAAGATTTCCGATTTACTTAAAATGTGCAGATTTTGTTATTGTAAATAATGGAACTAAACTTAATACAAGAAATATGATTTTGGAGAAATTGCTATGAAAATATTGATTATTAATGGACCAAATATTAATATGTTAGGAATCCGAGAAACAAATATATATGGAACAACGACTTATTCTGATATGATTAATTTGTATCAAAAATGGTCTAAGGAAGAGAATATAGATATTTTGACTTACCAATCTAATCATGAAGGAGACCTAATTGATAGAATACAGCAAGCCTATTATGAAAAAGTTGATGGAATAATTATCAATCCAGGAGCGTATACCCATACATCTATCGGAATATTAGACGCTCTTAAAAGTGTAATGATTCCTGCGGTCGAAGTTCATATTTCCCAAGTGGACGATAGAGAGTCGTTTAGAAAAATCTCTTATGTGAGAGAATATTGTTTAAAAACAATTACAGGGATGGGCATCGAGGGATATAGACGAGGATTGTTGTTTTTGAAAAAATATTTAGGAGGTAAAATATGATTATATCAATAAAACCTGCAGCAAGTGAAAAAAGTATAAATGAATTAAGAGAGTATTTTAAAGAGAATCATTTAGAGACTAAGATGGCACCAGGTATTAATTATAACGTATGCTGTGTCTTAGGAGATACTTCAAAAATAGACGAAAATTTTGTGAAAGTTTTTGATTGTGTTGATGATGTAAAAAGAATTTCTAAACCATATAAACTTGCATCAAGATTATTTCATCCACAAGATACTATAGTAAAAGTTAAAAATTTAGAGATAGGTGGTAAGAATATTGTGTTTATGGCAGGACCATGTTCAATAGAAGGCGAAGCGTCTACAATGACAATAGCAAAAGGTGTTAAGGAAGCTGGAGGAAATATTCTTCGTGGTGGCGCTTATAAACCTCGTAGCTCGCCTTATGCTTTTCAAGGGTTACAAACAGAAGGTATTTTAGATATGGTAAAAGCATCTAAGCAATATGACATGCCTATTGTGAGTGAAATAATGTCTATAGATAAACTTGATGAGTTTATAAAATATGTTGATATTATTCAAGTCGGAGCACGTAACATGCAAAACTTTGAATTACTTAAAGCTTTAGGAAAAATAGATAAACCAATTTTATTAAAACGCGGATTATCTGCGACTATAGAAGAGTGGTTAATGGCAGCAGAGTATATTTTATCTGGTGGAAATCCTAATGTTATTTTATGTGAAAGAGGTATTAGAACATTTGAAAAAGCTACAAGAAACACCCTTGATTTATCAGCTGTTCCATACATTAAATCCATCTCTCATTTACCAGTTATTGTTGATCCATCTCATGGAACTGGTAGAAGAGAACTAATCGAACCAATGTCGTTAGCCGCTATTGCATGTGGTGCAGATGGATTGATGATAGAGGTTCATAATAATCCAAGTTGTGCTTGGTCAGATGGCGCTCAATGTGTAGATTTCCAAAAATTTGAAGAAATCGTTGATAAAGCTAAGAATATTGCTGAAGTAGTAGGAAGAAAAACTTATTAATGGATATTACTCTAAACAAATTCGAACCATATGGAGAAATAGACCTTCCTTCATCAAAAAGTTATACCCATAGAGCAATAATCTCGGCTTTTATAGCTAATAGAAATACTATAATAAAGGGAATAAATTATTCTGATGATATATTAGCCACAATAAAGGGATTAGAAGCCCTTGGTGGTGATTTTGTCTTAGATACTGATAAACTTACTTTTGTATCAAGAAAAGAAATAAAAAATAAATCTGTGATTATTGATGCTTGTGAATCTGGATCTACTTTGCGTTTTTTAATTCCAATTGCGTTATATTTTTGTGAAAAAGTAAAGTTTGTTGGTAAACCAAATTTGTTTTCGCGTCCGTTAGATGTATATGAAAAAATTTTTAAAGAAGACAACATTTTTTACAAAAAAGGCGATAACTACATTTCTATAAATGGACATTTAAAAGATCAAGATTATATAATTGATGGGCAAATATCTAGTCAATTTATAACTGGATTAATTTATTTTTTTGTTTTACAACAAAGTAAAAATAAATTGGTTTTTAAAAACAAAATAAATTCTAAAAATTATGTATATATGACGATTGATTGTTTGCAAAAATTTGGTGTTCAGCAAAGTTTTAATGGAGATGAATATCGATTTAACAAATCTAATTTTACTTTCAAAGAAATATCAGTTGAAAAAGACTACTCGCAATTAGCTTTTTGGGCGGTATATGCAGCAAAATGCGGTAAAATTAAATTTAAAAATATGACAAAAAATTCTTTGCAAGGCGATAGAATTATCATGGATATATTAACAAATGCAGGTGCGCATATAGAGTATTTTGATGACGAGATTATTATAAGTAAAGGAAACCTCAAACCGATAAATGTGGATATAGAAAATTGTATCGATTTAGGACCAATATTATTTACTTTGTGTTCGTTGATAAGTGGTGAGAGTGTGATAAGAAATATAGAGAGATTAAAATATAAGGAATCAGATCGCATATCATCTATGGTTGAAGAGTTAAAAAAAGCCGGTGTTGAATTTTTCTTTAATGATGATGAAATACACATTATAGGCAAAGAAATTAATATTGATGAGATAACATTTAATTGCCATAACGATCATAGGGTGGCGATGAGTTTATCAATATTTGCTTTATGCACAACAAAAAAAGCGACGATGATAGGATGCGAATGTGTAAGGAAATCCTATCCAACATTTTATGATGATGTTGTAAAATTAAGAGGAAATGACCATGATTGATAAAACTTCTAATATTTTGATAATAGGACTAGGACTTATCGGTGGATCATACGCTAAAGGTTTAAGAAAAAAAGGATACAAAGTTCATGGATATGACATAGATGAGTCATCGATGAAATTTGCTGAAAAATCAGGATATATATCTTATGACAATTGTGAGTTGGAAAATAAAATTGTTTCAGCTGATATGATAATATTTGCTCTTTACCCACATCAAATTGTTTATTATGTTGAAAAATATAAATCTTTTTTTAAAAAAGATGTCCTACTAAGTGATGTTTCAGGAACTAAGGTCAATTTATTGAAGAGGATTAATGAGATATTGGGTGATAATTTTACATATATTTCACATCATCCTATGGCGGGCAAAGAGAAATCAGGAATTTTATATGCTGATGAAGGAATTTTTAAAAAAGCTAATTTTATTATTACACCGTCAAAAGAAGAAAAAAGAATAGATGATATCGTATTAATTGGCAAGGAACTAGAATTCAAAAATATTGAGATACTGTCCCCCACTCAACATGATGAAATGATTGGATATTTATCACAGCTTACACACGCTATTGCAATAGGGTTAATGAATGCACGAGATTGTGAACATATGTATAAATATAGCGGTGATTCATTTAATGATTTAACTAGAATAGCATCAATTAATGATAAATTGTGGGTTGAATTATTTTTTGAAAATAAAAAAGTTTTAATAAATGAGATAAATCAATTTATTTATTCTTTAGAAGATATAAAATTATCTTTAGAGAATAATGATAAAAATAAGCTATCATTATTAATGAAAGAATCAACACGTAGAAGAAAGAAGTTTGATAAATAGTTATGAAAAATACGATTGTAAGCTTAATTACACCTCCTTTGATGGGAGCTATCGCAGTTATTAGAATATCTGGCGATGATGCGGTGACGATTACTCAAAATATTTTTGTTGGAAAATCTTTAAAACCTAATGGAGTTTCCTATGGATATATAGTTGATGAAAATAAGGAAAAAGTTGATCAAGTATTGGTTACTTATTTTAAAGCCCCTCATTCTTTTACTGGCGAAGATGTTATTGAAATATCGTGTCATGGATCGATGATCATTGCTAATGAAATTATTTCTTTAATATTAGCTAATGGCGCTAGATTAGCTCAAAGAGGAGAATTTTCTTCTCGTGCTTATTTAAATAATAAGATAGATTTAGTTCAAGCTGAAGCAATTAATTCTTTGATTAATGCTAATACTATAGAATCAAAAAAATTAGCCCTTTATTCATTACAAGGTGAGACATCTTCATTATTAACACCTATTATAACTTCATTGGCGGATTTGTTATCTAATATTGAAGTGAATATAGATTATCCTGAATATCATGATATAGAAGAAATTACTATCTCTAAGGTAATAACTAAGAGCGAAGAAAATATAAAAGAAATAGATAAATTATTAAATCAATCACAAAAATCACAAATGTTTATATCTGGAATTAAAGTGGCAATTGTTGGTTTACCAAATACTGGTAAATCATCTTTATTAAATGCATTTTTGAATGAAGAAAAGGCTATTGTTACAGATATTCCTGGTACTACAAGAGATGTAGTGGAAGGAGACATTTCATTAGGAGGCGTCCCAATACATTTACTTGATACAGCTGGAATAAGAAAAGCTGATAATCTTGTTGAACAAATCGGCGTTGAAAAGTCGCAAAAAATGATAGATGAAGCTGATTTGGTTATCATGGTATTAGATTCTACAAAAAAGATTACAAATGAAGAAAAAGAATTGATGAATTTATTAAAAAATAAAAAACATATTATTGTTTATAATAAAGTTGATTTGATAAAAGAAATAGATGATGAAAAAATATATATATCCGCGATGAATAAAAATATTTCACCATTAAAGAATAAAATCCTCGATATGTTTGGTATCACCACAAAAGATATAACACCATCTTTATGTTCTTCAAGGGAAATAGGGCTATTAAAAAAAGCGAAAAGTGATTTAATTAAAGCAAAAGAAGATGCGGAGTATAGCTTATCATTAGATTTAATCGCGGTGTCTCTTAAAGAAGCGTATGACGCACTAAAAGAAATAATAGGGCAAACTATAAATGTAGATTTAAGTGAAGAAATTTTTTCTCGCTTTTGTGTAGGAAAGTAATATGCGAATTTTTGATACTCACTGTCACATATATGATGAGCAATTTAAAAATGATTTAGAGAATATTATAAAAAAAGCAAAAGATAATAAAGTGACCTATTTTATGGTACCTGGTGATAATTTAGTTGATTCTAGAAAAGCTAGTGAACTCTCCAAACAATATGATTTTGTTTTTGCTCAAGTTGGATTTCATCCCTCTGAAATAGGAGGTGATATGGAAATTATGATGGAAGAAATAAAATTGTTAGCTCAACATAATAACAAAATACGAGCTATAGGTGAAATAGGTTTAGATTATCATTATCCAAATTATGATGCGGACCTTCAGAAAAAGTGGTTTATTAGACAAATAGAACTTGCTAATGAATTAAGACTACCTATTGTCATTCATTCTCGTGATGCATTTGAAGATACTTTAAATATTATTAAGACGCATATTCCTAAATATGGGTTCGTGTTTCATTGCTTTTCTTATTCTTTAGAAGCAATGAATATAATATTAAAATTAGGCGGATTTATAGGTTTAGATGGACCGGTTACTTATAAAAATGCAAAAACACCAAAAGCAATTGCTGAAAATGTGCCATTAGAAAGACTATTTGTTGAAACAGATTCGCCGTATTTACCACCTGTTCCTCATAGAGGGGAAAGAAATGAGCCTAGTTTCATCACCAATACAATATTAGAAATAGCTGTCTTAAAGCATAAAGCTTTTGAAGAAATAGCGGAAGCAACTTTTATCAATGGCTGTAAGTTTTTTGGTATAGAATATGAATAATAAACCAGTTTTAGTTGTTGAAGGTGTAAGCGATATGAATCGCTTAAACAATATTATTGAAGCAGATTTTGTTATTTGTAATGGTTCTGCTATTTCAAAAGAAACTATCATGTATATTTCAAAACTTGTTAAGACTCGAGAAGTGATAGTATTAACAGATCCTGATTATCCAGGACTACAGATAAGAAATAAAATTTCTAGTGCTGTCCCTCAAGTAAAACATGCTTTTGTATCACGCGAAAAATCTTCTAATGGAAAAAAACTTGGAGTCGCAGAATGCCAAAAAGATGAAATAATTAAAGCGTTATCTAATGCCGTTAGTTTTGTTTCTTATGAAGAAGGAAATTTAAAGATGGAAGATTTAGTTTTGATGTTTTTAGTAGGAAATAATAATTCGTCATATTTGAGAAAAAAAGTAGCTGATTATTATGGAGTTGGATATGTTAATGCTAAAACATTATTAAAGAGATTGAATATGTTAGGTATTACTAAAGAAGAATTAGAGGGGGTTATTAATGATTTGCAGTAGAGAATATGTCATAAAAAAAATGGCTGAATTAATGATAAAACCAAAAAATAAATATTCTCAAAATTTTTTAACTGATTATGATGTTGTAAAAAAATCGGTTGATAGTTTAAACTTGGACCCTCAAGATGTTGTTCTTGAAATAGGACCAGGATTAGGAGCGTTAAGCGAAGAAATCTTAAATAGGGGTAATTCTTTATACGCATTTGAAATAGATGAGAATATGATAAGTCATCTTCAGGTTTGCTTTGCAAAAAGGAATAATTTTCATTTAATACCTGGGGATTTTTTAAAGCAAGATTTAATTTCTTTTTGTGATAAAGATGTAAGGGTAATTTCTAATATTCCATATAGCTTAACTACTCCAATTATTGAAAAAGTTATAACTGCGAAATTGAAAATAAAAAGTTTTGTTTTTATGATTCAAAAAGAAGTGAGTGCTAGATTAAATGCTAAAATAAACACGAAAGAATATTCACCTCTTTCAATAATGATTGATTTTTTAGGTAAACTAGAAGTGGTTACAAAAGTCAATAGAGATAAATTTATCCCAAGTCCTAATGTTGACTCAATCGTATTAAAATTAACATTTAATCAAGACCGTGATTTTAACAAAGAGAAAAAATTATTTTCATTGTTAAAAAATTCTTTTGCAATGAGAAGAAAAACCATTCTCAATAATCTGACTGCATATCTTCATTGTAAAGAGAAAGCAGAAACAATTTTAAATAAAGCTAATATTTTATATAATCTTAGACCAGAGCAATTAAGTTTAAAACAATTCATAGATTTAATGAATTTAATTTAAGTAATAAAATTATTGTAATTAATATTAGATAGAGATTATATTATTTACGTTAATAAAAAAATGTAGAAGGTACTTAAATGAACCACGAGAGACAAAAAAAGACACCATTATTGACAGCAATAAAAAAATATGTTGAATCAAATCCAGTTCCTTTTGATGTTCCTGGACATAAAATGGGAAGAATTGGAAATGACTTATCTGATTATCTAGGAATAAAACTTTTTCAAGCGGATGTTAATGCCCCTATTGGAATCGACAATTTATATAAAGGCACAGGTGTCATATATGAAGCTGAATCATTGATGGCAGATGCTTATAAGGCTGATAAAGCTATTTTTCTGATAAATGGAACAACTTCGGGAATTATGATGATGATAATGGGATGCGTTTATTCCGGGGAAAAAGTTATTTTACCAAGAAATGTTCATAAATCTGCAATAAATGGTCTTATAGTATCTGGGGCAATACCGGTATTTGTTGAACCTGATTATGATAATGAATTAGGAATTGCAAATGGAGTGAGTGTTGAAAATTACGTACAAGCTATGGAAGAAAATGAAGATGCTGTTGCTATATTTGTAATTAACCCTACATATTTTGGTATTTGCACCGACTTAGAAAGACTAGTAAAAGAAGCACATAAAAGAAATATGATTGTAATGGTAGATGAGGCACATGGAGGTCATTTTTGCTTCCACGATACTTTACCTAAATCGGCAATGGAAGCCGGAGCGGATATTTCGGCTGTTTCGATTCATAAAACATGTGGATCTCTTACTCAATCAAGCGCGCTTTTAATTAAAAATGGAATGGTAGATTACAATCGAATTCGTAAAGCATATACCATGTTTGGATCAACATCACCTTCTCATATATTATTAGCGTCACTAGATGCTTCTAGAAAAAAGATGGCATTAGAAGGAAAGAAAATATTAACAAATTGTTTGAAGTTAAGTGAATATGCTAGAAAAAAATTAAATAATATACCAGGAGTTTCGGTATTAGATAGCACTTATTGTGGTGAAGATAAACCAGGTAGGTATTCTTTTGATGAAACTAGGTTAGTAATAAGAGTAGATGGATTAAGAAAATCTGGTTTTCAAATATATAAAGAGATAAGACAAGATTATAATATTCAACTTGAATTAGCGGAGACATATTTGGTCTTAGCAATATTAGCGATTGGAACAACTAAAGAAGATGTTGAAAAACTAATTGACGCATTTAAAGGAATATCTGATAAATATTATTTAAAAGGTCAAAGACATCGTTTACCAAATTTAAAGTATGATTATGCAGAAATTGCTATTTCTCCACGTGAAGCTTATTTTTCTAATTTTCAAACAATTCCAATTTCTCAAGCAGAAGGAAAAATATCATGTGAGAGCGTTATGATTTATCCACCAGGAATTCCAATACTAATCCCAGGTGAGAAAATAACTAAAAATATAATAAATATATATAGTTATTATGTTAGAGCTAAAGGGACAATTATGTCGGATTCTAGTGTGGGAAATATTAAAGTAGTTGAAAAGGAGTAATTTATGAAATTTAAAAGAAATTTGTCAGTTTTTCAGAGTTGTGATGCTGAATATAAAGATTCAAGCGTTGTTATCTTTTCTTCACCGATGGATGCAACTTGTTCATTTCGTCCAGGTACAAGATTTGCAGGACCCGCAATTAGAGAAGATTCAATTGGACTAGAATGGTATTCACCTTATTTTGATATGGATTTGAAGAAGGTGAAAACTTGTGATATTGGCGATTTAGATTTACCAATGGGAGATGTAGAAGGTGATTTAAAAGAAATATCACGAGTCACTAAAGCAATTTTGGCTGATGATAAAAAGACGATGATGATTGGTGGCGAGCATTTGGTCACATTAGGTACTATTAGAGAATATGTAAAGAAATATCCAGATTTGCATATTATTCATTTCGATGCACATACCGATTTAAGAGAGGAATTCTTAGGAAGAAAATTATCGCACGCAACAGTTTTAAGAAAATGCTATGATTTATTAGGAGATGGAAGAATTTATCAATTTGGTATTCGTTCTGGTGATTCAAGTGAATTTGCTTGGGCGGCAGAAGGACATACGCATTTACGTAAATTCGATTTGGTCGGTTTAGATAAATGCATCGATGAATTAAAAGATAAACCAGTATATATAACAATTGATTTAGATGTTCTTGATCCATCTGTCTTTCCAGGTACAGGAACTCCTGAAGGAGGAGGAATTACTTATAAAGAATTGCAACAAGCAATTTTAGATATGAGAGGATTAAATAACATCGTTGGTGCAGATATGGTTGAATTATCACCACACTATGATGCTTCTGGAGTATCTACTGCGATAGCTTGTAAGGTTTTAAGAGAACTTGTATTATTACTACATTATAATAAAAATAAATAAAAATGAACTGTTGAAAAACTTAAAATAAATAAGTTGGACAACAGTTTTTTATGTTGCTAAGAAATAATTATAAATGTTAAAGATAATTGGTTTTAATTTGTTTTAACGATAAGTTTATACAACAAACTTTTTTGAAATTCCGATTTTAATCTCTGAGCTTTATTATTTGAGTATAAAATATATCATGGAGGATGGAGTAACGAAACAACTATTTTAGGAACCCCAGAAAGACCATCTATATTTAAAAATGTCATTGATAATGCGATACAGGTAGGGGAAATTGCTTCATTAATTATTGTTTGTCCTACATATAATAATACAAGCACTCAAGATAGCGCAGATTATTCTCTTGCCTTACAACTCACTCGTAATTATCACAATGAATTAATTAATGATTTAATACCGGCTGTGGAAGGAAAGTATAATAGTTTTGCTAATACTACGGCAATAGATGATTTGATTGCATCTCGAGATCATCGAGCATTTATGGGATTTTCTATGGGATCGGTAGCTACGTGGCGCACATTTGAATATGGATTAGATTATTTTAGATATTTTTTTCCTTCAAGTGGAGCAATTACTTCAGATGGCTCATATATGGATAATATTGTTAAACAAGCTGGTTATAGCAAAGATGATTATTTCATATGGGGAATGTCAGGCACTAATGATTTTGCCTATTCTGGATTTACAAGTCAGATGAACGCTATGTTTAATGCTGAATATTTTATAAAGGCGAATAATGAAAATGATGGTAATATTTTTTACTCAATAAAAGAAGGTTATTCGCACGATGGTAGAGCTTCATCTGAATATTTTTATAATGCGCTTACTTGGGTATGGAAAGATTATAAGCAAGTTGAAAAATCAAATTTTACTGCGGATACAAAAATAGAAGATGTTATTAATGATCCGGTTTTTAATGAATGGGGAAGATTAATTTTTCCAGTGAATAGCGGCTATTATAGCGGAGATACACTAGGCAATCTTCATCTTACGTGGTATAACAATATCAATGTTGCTCATACAATAGAAATTTGTAATTATTTTAAAGAACAAACACTTTTAGGAAACCAAGTTTTTTATAATATTTATACAGATGAAGAAAAAGAATTAGATCCACGAAAGCAAGATACTGGACTTTTCTTCTTTAGAGGCATTAAAAACGCTAAATTTGCTGTTACTTGCGCTGGAGGTGGATGGGCGTATGTTGGAGCTATTCACGATAGTTTTCCACATGCTTTAGAGCTTTCTAAAAAAGGATATAATGCATTTGCAATTATTTATCGTCCCGGAGCACAAACGGCATATGAAGATTTAGCAAGGGCGATTTCTTTTATTTTTGCAAACGCTAAAGAATTAGGTGTAGATACAAATGGTTATTCTCTCTGGGGTGGTAGTGCCGGAGGAAGAATGACAGCAACTATTTCATCATATGGGGTAGAGCCTTATGGTGGAAGCAAAGGATTACCAAAGCCAGCCACCGCGGTTATACAATATACAGGGCACACAGATTATAATAAAAATGGTGAACCAGCGACTTTTGTAACTGTCGGCGAAAATGATGGAATTGCAAATTATCGGACAATGAAAACTCGTATTGATAATCTTTCAGCAATGGGAGTTCCTACTGAATATCATTCATATCCAGGATTATCTCATGGGTTTGGTCTAGGAATTGGAACTATTGCGGAAAGATGGTTTGATCAAGCTGTATCTTTTTGGTAAAAGAATAGTTAATTAACAAATTTAGTAATCAAAATCTTAATAATAGGAAATAATATTAATTAAATTTCATATTATTATATTGATTATGAAAATAAATGATTTAGTTACAAGAAATTCTTATAAACACGATATTATATTTCAAATAGTTGATATAAAAGATGGCATTTTTTATTTAAAAGGCGTCGACTATCGTTTAATTGCAGATGCAACACAAGATGATTTAAGACTTTATGAAGAGCGGGTTTCTATGCAGTTACCATATATAAATATTTCACCTAATGTTGCGCCTGGAAAAGTTTTGCATATCGATGGAGATCGAGTTTATGTTACAAAATCACAACAAGCTTATGAGAAGTATGGAATTGAAGCTAAGTGTATTTTTTTAGAAGAAAATTTGATGCCAAGTTCAATTTCTTCTTTGCTTCTTCAAGACAAATATGACATTTTGGTTATAACTGGTCATGACTTTTATAAAATAGATGAAAAACAAGAAACAGATGACTTGACAAGATATCAAAATTCGATTAATTTTGTAGGTGCAGTGCAACAAGCTCGCAGACTTTTTCCTGATTTAGATTCGTTAGTTATTGTCGCTGGTGCGTGTCAATCTAATTACGAAGCTTTAATCACTAATGGAGCTAATTTTGCTTCTTCACCTACTAGAGATAACATTCATATGTTAGATCCGATTATCGTTGCTAGCATCTTGGCTACTTCTTCAGTTAAAGAATATGTTTCGCCAGAAAATGTTGTTAATCAAACGATTTCTAAATCTTTAGGAGGAATTGAAACTAAAGGAAAAGCTCGTATGCACTATGTAGGAGCAAATGAATATGGTTTCCACAATAAAAGCGTACGCAAAAATTAATTTGGCCCTTAATATTAAAGGTAAATTTGAAAATGGTTATCATGATATTGACATGGTTACAATACCAATTGAACTTCATGATATATTGGAATTAGAATTATTACCTTTTGGATATGAATCCTATATAACTAGTGACGATGAATCGTTACCAACTGATGAATCCAATTTATCTATTAAAGCGTTTTATCTTTTAAGACAAGAATTGGGATTAAAACAAAATTTTATGATTAACATTCATAAAAGAATACCGATGAATGCTGGATTAGGCGGCGGATCAGCTGATGCCGCGGCAGTTATTAATTCAACCTTAAAAATTGCTAAGCAAACAGTTGCAAAAGAAAAATTGATAAATATGTGTAAAACTATCGGTGGAGATGTTCCATTTTGTATGTTTTCCCATCCAGCTAGATGCCGTGGTATTGGTGAAAAGTTAGAGTTTTTTGAATTAAAAAGAAAATATTATGTTCTTTTAGTAAAACCATTAAAAGGTGTGTCAACGGCTGAAGCGTTTAAAGATTATGACGAATATGAACCTAAAAGTGAAGATAGCGATATTGAAAAACTTATTCAAGCATTAAAAGATGATGATACCGAAATAATCGCTTCTGAAATGAAAAATGCTTTGCAAAATCCTGCAATAATGCTTGTTCCAGAAATAAAACAAATCATCGATACCTTAAAAGCTGATGGTTTTCCAATGACGATGATGACAGGTTCAGGTTCTACAGTATTTGCTTTGAGTAAAGATAACCATGCGTTAATAAAAGAATCAAAAAAGTTTGACCAAAATTTATTTCAAGTAATTTTGACTTCAACTCTATAATTGACAAGACATTCATTTTAGTGAATGTTTTTTTATAGGAAATATTAAATATTGTGTCGTTTTGTGGAAGGGGTAAAATAATTAATATATAATACTTGATGTAAAAAGACTTTACAAACATATTATTTGGAGGTATTTATGATTGGTAAAGATGCATTAATTTTTTCTTTAACAGCGAATACTCAACTTACTAAAGATGTTGCAAAACTTTTAGGACTTGAGGTATCGCCAGTTAGTGTTTCACATTTTGCAGATGGGGAAATTATGTGTGAGCCGATAAATTCTGTTAGAGAAAAAAACTGCTACATAATTCAATCTACTTGTGGACCAGCTACAGAACATTTATTTGAAATATTAATATTTGTTGATGCGATTAAACGTAGCTCAGCAAAATCAATTACAGTTTTAATTCCATATTATGGTTATGCTCGTCAAGATCGTAAGTCTAAACCAAGACAACCAATTACATCACGTTTAGTTGCTGATTTGTTAAAAACAGCGGGTGTCAATCGTGTTGTTTGTGTTGATTTACATGCCCCTCAAATTCAAGGATTCTTTTCTTGTTTAGTTGATGAGATGACAGCAATTCCACTTCTAGCATCTCATTTTGCTGATCGTGATACTTCAGATTGGATTACTGTTTCTCCAGACCATGGCGGTGTCAATCGTGCTCGTAAGGTGGCTGAGAGATTAAATACACCATTAGCGATAATTGATAAAAGAAGAAGTAAACCAAATGAAGCAGAAGTAATGAATATTATTGGTGATGTAAGCGGAAAGCATTGTTTGATGATTGATGATATGATTGATACTGCGGGTTCTTGTTCGGAAGGAGCAAAAGCTCTATTAGCAAAAGGAGCAAAGGATGTAAGAATCGCCTGTTCACATGGTATATTTTCAGGTGCTGCACCAAAAAGATTACTTGAAGGTAATCTTTTCCAAGAGATAGTTACTACGGATTCTATTCCATTAAAAGAAGAAATGAAAAACGAAAAGGTTACAGTCTTATCATTAGCGCCGATGTTAGCTAAGATTATTGAACATATTGAGCTTGGATTACCACTTACATATGTTTATGATATGTTTACAGAAAAATTATAGATAAATAAAAAGTATTATAGATAATTAACAATCACTATAATACTTTTTTTATGAAACTATTTTACTAAAAACAATCCCTTTTCAGTTAGTTCATATATTTTATCACATACTTCTTCTAAATATTTTCTATCGTGTGAAACGCTTATTATTGCCCCTTTAAAATTAATAAGGGCTTTTCTTAAAGCGGGATTTGATAGTGGACTAAAATTTCTTGTCGGTTCATCAAGTATTAATACATTAGCTTTGTGTAAAATCATACTTAGAAAAATAAGTTTAGCTTTTTGTCCACCGCTGATATCAGCAATTTTGCTTATCATTTCTTCGTGCGTGAAACGCATGCTTCCCATAAATATTCTTGCCTTTGTAACTTCATCTTTTTGAAAACAATCAGTTAGATATTGAAGAGCAGTTTTATCATAATCTAAAATTTTTGCATAGTTTTGAGGCATATAAAAAGGAATAATATCTTTTCGATTTTTTAATTTTTCCCATATTATAGAAAGCAACGTTGATTTACCAATACCATTTCTTCCAATTATTCCAATATGTTCTTGTCCACATACAAATAATTTAATGTCATGGGATAAAATTTTATTATCAATCGATAGTTCTGAAATAAAAAGATCAATAATTATTTTTCCTATGGGTATTTGTATCGAGTCATTAAATTTTATTAGGCTAGCTTCTTCTTGTTGAGGAAAATCAATGAATTTCTCTTTTTCTTTCTCAAAACGTTTTCCAATTGATAATACAGAATGCATTTTCTTTTTTAATAATCGTCCTCCACTTGGATCTTTTCTTGATATTGTTGCTTGCTCATAGTTAACCCGATTATATATTCTTTGCCATTTTTCCATTTGATTATAATAGTTATCTCTTTGTTTTTGTGCAACTTGTTCTTGATGTAAGAATTTATTGTAACGAAAGAGGATATAATCTTTATAAGAACAATTTGAAACTGTTATTCGGCATTTTTCTTTTCTATCTATTTGTTCGATATGAATTATAGTTGTCGCGGTATTTTCAATTAATTTTTCATCGTGTGAGATATATAAGATTGTTTTCTTGCTGTTATTTATAAATGATTCTAACCACTTTAAAGTGGTAACATCTAAGTCGTTAGTGGGTTCATCTAATAATAAAATATCAGGATTAGTCATTAATAGCTTTGCAAGATGTACTTTGATTTTTTCTCCACCTGATAAAGTAGAAAGTTTTTGATTAGATAAAATAAATTCAACTGATAAGCCAATTTCCTCAAGAATGTCGATATATAAATAGTATTCGGATGTTTCAAAAAAATCTGATAAAGAAATATCATCGTTAGAAGCAATATCTAAATTTTGTGGTAAATATGCCATAGTTTGAGATGTCACTATTTTGCCAGAAAAGTCACAATATGATTTTATTAAGTCTGGTTGATAAATAGCTCGAAGCAATGTTGATTTTCCATTTCCTTCTTCGCCGATAATAACAGCTTTATCCTTATCTTTTAAAGTGAGTGATAAATTATCTATTAATGTTCTTTCACTATTGTTTAGCGTGATTGTTATATTTTTAAACTCTAACATATAATTACCTCCATAAAAAATTTAAATGTGAATTTTAAAGCATATTTAAATGAAATAATTATATAAAGCAATGTAAAAAGGATATAAAACAAACAATAAGTAATTCAAATGTAATAATATAATATTATTGCAATAATACACTAATAAAATTCACTTGTATTTATTTGAATTACTTATTGCTCATTGGCATCACTTCTTTCTTTGAAAATATTTTACCAAGCAAAGTTAATTTTAGCAAATATTTATATCTAGTTACTAAACTTAAAATCAAAAAATAGATAAATATTTAATTGAAACAATGCAAATTTAGAAAAATTATATCTATCTAAAAATAATTATACCGAGGAATAAATATTATGATATTATGTAAATAGGCGGAGAAAAAATATGAAAAAACAAAACTTTATTTTTATATGTTTAACAACTTTATTATGCGGATGTAATACTAATCAAGTTAGTTCTATTACATCAAGTCAAAGTAGTTCTTCTTTAACTGAAAGTAGTTCCTCTTCAATTGTAAGTGAAGAATCAAGTGTTGAAGAAGATCCAAATAATATAGATATTATTATTTTAGCAGGTCAATCTAATGCCGAAGGACATACGCATATTAAAGAATTGATGAAAAATATTGATGAAGATCAATATAAACTATATAATTCTGGATTTACAAAAACAAAGATTAAGTATAATTGTAATAATGGTACTAATAGGTCAACTTCATTTGTGGATGTGAAATTAGGCCAAGGTTTTGATGTTACTCGTTTTGGACCAGAAATTGGAATGGCTGAAACATTTGAAAAAGCAGAACTAAAAAGAGATTTATACGTTTTTAAATATGCTTTAGGGGCAACAAACCTTTATCAACAATGGCGTTCTTATTCTTCAGGAAGCGAAGGACAGTTGTTTACTAAATTTAGCGTAAGTTTACTTGAAACAATTGCAGAATTAGAAGATGAGGGATATATTCCACATGTAAAAGGTATTTGTTGGATGCAAGGTGAAGCTGATTCATGTGACACCTTATTTACAACTAACTATGAAGAATATGAAAAGAATTTCTTCGCAGATATAAGTGAATTAGTTGGCGAATATTTAGATGATGAAACATTACATATTTTTGATGCTTATATTTCCAATTATTCCGGATGGAGAAATTATAAATTCATTAATCTTGCTAAAAAGAATAACTCAGAAAATAATCCAAACCATCATGTTATAGATACTATCGAAGAAGGATTGGAATATGATAAAGAACCACTTGGTTCAGTAGATTATTATCATTATGATTCATTATCAATGATTAAATTAGGTAATTTGTTTGCATCTTCAATACTTGAATACGCATTATAGTTTTATGAAAAAAAGTTTATTATTGATTATTAGTTCCTTAGTTTTATTGTCTTGTTCTCAAACCAATGTTAAGAGTAACGATATAATGATTGTGTCGGACACTCATTTTTTGGGCGATGAAATATCTTCTCACACGGATAAATATAATTCGGTCAATTTTGGCTTGGATGGAAGAGTACAAGAGGCAGATGATGCAATATTAGATTCAATTATTGATACCGCTAATGAGAAAAAACCGGGTGTTTTAATTATAAGTGGTGATTTAACATTCAATGGTGAAAAACAAAGCCATATCGAACTCAGTGAAAGATTAAAAGAAATTTCTAATAAAACCCAGGTACTTGTTATTCCAGGAAATCACGATATTTTATCGTGTGAAACTTACTCTTTTAAAGACGGAGAAATGAAATCGTGCGCGGATATAGACGAAAAAGAGTTTATACAAATATATCATAGCTATGGCTATGATCAGGCTTTATATAAAGATGATAATTCTTTATCATATGTTTATAAATTGAATTCTAAACAATGGATTTTTATGCTTGATAGTGCGATGTATTATCAAAACAATTTTAATGGATTTAATACTGTAGGTGGATATCTTATGCCAGATACCTTATCTTGGATGGAAAATATATTGCAAAAAGCAAAAAAAGATAAAGTTTCAGTGATAACTTGCATGCATCATAATCTAGCGTTGCATAACGAAAGATTCTCATATGGTTATAGAATTAATAATTATGAGGAAGTAATATCATTGCTTACTAAATATGATGTTAAATTAAATTTATCAGGACATTTACATATTCAAAGTATTAATAAAGTAGACGTAAATGATAAAGAAATATTTGATATTGCTAGTAATAGTACATCGATTTATGGAAATACATATGGTTATTTAAAAACCGATAATAACAGGTATGATTATCAAAATAATTTTTTAAATGTTAAATGGGAAACTGATTTTTCTCAATATAGTTTAAATAAATTTATTAAGCGATATACATCTAGAATTAAAGACCAAATATTGAAATTGTTTTCTGAAGAAAATGCTGATAAAATGTGTGAAGTGTTATCGATGATTAATGCCTATTATTTCTCGGGGAGATTAAGTTTATTAAAAGAATACCTTCAAAAAAATGAATCATTAATAAATTTATATAAAGAATCAATAGAAGATTATGATAATTCTTATATGAAAACAATTCTCGATGATGGGTTGACAAAAAACAATATAAGTTTAGTTATTGAAAAATAATAAATTTTATTAAAAAGTTTAAAATAAATTAAAATAAATTTTGTATCTTAAAGATAAGGATAGTAGTTTGATTTTAATATAAACCATTATCCTTATTTATATTTTGTGACGAAAAAAATCATAATAATTAAAGTATTAGAATTATTTAAATTATAAGGAGGATGAAATGGCTAAGTTTATTGAAGCAAAAAATGTTTGTAAAACTTATGTAGGTAATGGTTTAACAGTTAATGCATTAAAAGATGTTTCGTTTGAAATAAACGAAGGAGAATTTATAGTAATTCTCGGTCCTTCTGGAGCGGGTAAAACTACGTTGTTAAATCTTCTCGGTGGTATGGATACTGTTACATCGGGTTCACTCAAAGTTTCTAGTAAAGAACTTTTTGGGTTGAGCAAAAAAGAATTAACTCTATATCGTAGAAGAGATGTTGGTTTTGTTTTTCAATTTTATAATTTGATGCCTAATCTAACAGCGTTAGAGAATGTTGAATTGGCAATAGAAGTATCAAAAGATGCGTTTGATCCTAAAAAAATCCTACAAGATGTCGGATTAAAAGATAAATTGGGAAATTTTCCATCTCAATTATCCGGTGGAGAACAACAACGTGTTTCTATTGCGCGAGCAATAGCTAAAAACCCTAAAATTTTATTATGTGATGAACCAACTGGTGCACTAGATTATGAAACGGGAAAAAGTATTCTCTTATTACTTCAACAAAGATGCAAGCAAGACCATATAACAGTTATTGTAGTCACTCATAATGCAGCGATTAAAGACATCGCAAATAAAGTCATTTATATAAAAAATGGAACAGTGGAAAAAATACAAGAAAATGAAAATCCATGTTCTGTACAGGATATAGAGTGGTAATATGAAAGCATATACAAAGACAATTCATAGGACGATAAAATCGAATATATCACGGTTCATTGCTCTTATTTCAATAATTTTAGTTGGCGTTTGCTTTGTTACTGGTATTGGTGGTATATCCACTAAAATAATTAATTCAGTGGATGAGAATCTTATAAAATATCAAGCGGCGGATATAATTTTAAAAAGTGAATCACAGACAGGATTTGTTCAAGATGATTTAGATATTATAAAAAAGCAAGATAATGTAAAAGATGCTACCATGATTACGTCTTTAGATATGAATTTTGAAGATAAGATGGTAAGAATGTATCTTTATAATTTTGAAGATGAAATAAATAAATTAGAATTAATTTCTGGTGAAATGCCTTCTTCAAGTGAAGAATGCGTGATTGAAAGAAAAAATAAGGAGTCATTAAATTATAACATTGGTGATGAAATAAATATTTATGGTATGAATTTTAAAATAACCGGAGTGGTTGCTAATCCCTTGATTTATTCCCGAGATGGAGAGCCGAGTATAATTAGTGATGATTTACTTTCCTTGATTGTTTATTTTGATAAAAGTGTTTCTAATTTATCAGCTTTTTTACCTAATACTGACATTTATATCAAATTAAATAATGTAAAAAGTTATTTTTCTAATGGATATTTAGATTATGTTAATAGCAATATTGAGCAATTAAAAAAATTAGATGGTTTTGATGAAGATAAGGTATCATATATTACTATGAATGAGAATAAAAGTTACCTGCTAATAACAAATATAACTGATAAAATAGATGTTATTGCAATGATTTTCCCAGTATTTTTTATTTTAGTCGTAGCTTTGGTAACTTTAACAACAATGTCTAGAATGATAGATGAAGAAAGAAGCATTATCGGATGTTTTAAATCTTTAGGATATACTAATGGATCTATTATTGGTAAATATATGTTTTTTGCCATAATTTCTATGTTAATCGGTTCTATTATTGGATTAGTTACCGGAGCGTATTTTTTACCTAATATAATTTTCCCAGCTTTTGATAGTATTATTTTTTCGCCAGATATGACTTCTAGTGTTAGTTTTGCTTCTGGAATTTGGTCATCAATTCTTATGCTAGTAAGCATAATTTTAGTTACCTTATATGTATGTTTTAAAAATTTAAGAGAAACTCCCAGTCAATTATTATTACCTAAAGCCCCTAAACCAGGAAAAAAAGTGTTTTTAGAGCATATCGGATTTATTTGGAAGAGGCTAAAGTTTAAACATAAATCTTCTTTTAGAAATATTTTTAGATATGGAGGAAGATTGGCAATGGTAATAATTTCTGTATCTGGAGCTACAGCGTTAGTTTTAGCTGGGTTTGGATTAAATGATATATCTAATAGTAAAATAGTATTAAATGGTATGGAAATAGATGTTTCATCAACTTTAAAATTGGTTTCTTTTGCAATAATTCTTTTTGCTCTAGCACTATGTATATTAGTTTTATTTAATCTTACTAATATGAGCATCGGTGAAAGAAAAAGAGAGATTGCTACATTAAAAGTATTAGGGTACATAGATTTAGAAGTATATGGTTATATTTTTAGAGAAATATTAGTCATGTCAATATTTGGAATAATATTAGGTCTTCCACTTGGATTCGGATTAATTGCATTTATTATCAATTATCTTGATTTTGGATCGATAAATAGTATTAAGTGGTATTCTTATATTTCGACAATTATCTTAGTAATTTGTTTTGTTGGAGTTGTTGATTTAATGCTTTGTCATAAAATAAAAAAAATAGATATGAATGATTCTTTAAAATCTATTGAATAATTGCTCTAAACATTTTAAAATTAATTATATAACCAATACCTTAAAAGGTGAAAGAAGGAGAAAAAAATAATGGATAAATGGTTTGAGAAACAAAGTAGATTAGTTCAAATTATTCTCTTATTAATTCCAGGCGTAAACTGGATAGTTGAATTGTTAGTTAGATGGAGTCACTTCATTAAAAAACCAAAAACTATCAACTTAATTGGAGCTCTTGTGGTTACATTACTTGGATTAGTAATAGGATGGGTTGACATAATATTCTGCTTATTATTTAAACGTTTATTTTGCTACGATTAATAATAAAAACGATGTGGAAAACCATATCGTTTTTTTATGATTTAAATTATAAAACACAAATTATTTTAATATATTTTGTGTTTTATTTTTATTGTATTTTCGCAATAAAAATATTGGCTGAAGTTGCATTAGCAATATAATTAATGCTTGTCGCATTATTATTGCTGAGCGAGATAGTGGTTGGAACTGTTCTAATATCGATGATTGTGTTACCAGTTATAGTTTTAGATGTAGTAGCGCTATTGGTGTTCGATTGCTGAATGATATTTTGATTTGCTTTAAGAGCTAAAGATACTTCAGTCGCTGCAACATCAAAAGCTGCTAAATAGTAAATTAAATACCTTCCAGGAACATTTATAGTGATAGTTCCATCTGCGTTCAAAACCAAGTTGTTATCATTAGGATATACTACTTGATTAAAGATGACATTGCCACTTGCTCCAAGTGCTGGAGTTGCCGTGCTATTTAAGGTGGCAACAAAGAAATTGTTATTTTGAGGTGTTGGTTGCGGTGTTCTAGTTGTTACGCATCCACAATCATTGTAACAATTACATAAATAAATAGTTCGATTCATTTTGTTTACCTCTTTCACCATTAGATTATTAAAATAAAACAATAAAGGATTATGCATGTGCCTAAACATAATAAAAATGGTTAAAAGCATAAAAAAAGAATGCTGATTATTTCAGCACTCTTTATTCTTGATTATATTTTTTGATTCTTAAGCGAAGATTATGTCTTAAATATTTACTAGCATATCCTAATTCATTCAAAATCATAATTGATTCATCAGCGTATAATTTTATTCTTTCTTGACTCCAAGTTAAAGGTTTATCTCTAACATTGAATGTTCGATCAGCTAGTTTTACTATCGCAATTTCTTTTTCACATTTCTGTATTCTTTTTATACAGTCTTCCATTTGGTCATCTTCAGGAAGTGAACGATTCTTACTTAATGCAAGAACGCCATCAGCAATCCTTGTACCAAATTCTTTTTTTAAATCTTCATATGTCGTATCTGTATCTTCAATCGTGTCATGAAGAAGAGCAACTTTAATAGCGAAATCGATATCAAATTCCTCTTTTCCAATATAAGATGCTTCAAAAATATTTAAAACAACACCAAAAGTGTGGCTGATGTAAGGAACATCAGGATCTATCATTTTTTGATTTTTGTGAGCAAGGCTTGCGTATAAAAGTACTTTTTCTGATGAATCCATTAGAAGACCTCCTAGCATAAATATATTTATATTTTAAACTAAATCGACAATAATTTAAATCATAATTTGATTTTAATAATTATTAAGGAATATTTTTTGAAAACTAAGATGTTTTATCATCTTGTATCTTAAAAAAATGTCAATAATAATGTATAATAAAAGTATTCTAGATGAAAGATAAAAAAGAGGTATTATATGCAAAAATTAACAATTGTTGCTCCAATGTATAACGAACAAGAAATGATTCCCTATTTTTTTGAAAAAATAAATGAAATTGTTTCTAAAATAAATGATTTTAATGTAACTATTCTTTGCGTTAATGATGGATCGAAAGATGAGACCTTAAATTTATTAAAAAAACAAAGAGATCAGCAAAGAAATGTTCACATTGTTTCATTCTCAAGAAATTTTGGTCATGAAGCTGCTGTTGCCGCGGGTTTAAAATATTCGGATGGTGATGCGGTAATAATTATGGATGCCGACTTACAAGATCCACCGGAATTAATATTAGATATGATTAAATTATATCATAAAGGTTATGATGTGGTTAACGCTAAAAGAAGTGATAGAAAAAAAGATCCGTGGTTAAAAAGATTTACTGCTCAAGAATTTTACAAAGTAATTGGTTCGTTATCAGGAAAAATAAAAGTCCCTAATAATGTTGGTAATTATCGTTTAATGTCACGTAGAGTCGTTGATCATGTTAATAATTTGACAGAAAAGAATCATGTGTTTAGAGTTCAAGTTCCTTACGTTGGTTTTAAAACAACAGAAGTTGAATTTGTAAGACCAGAAAGATTAAAAGGAGAGACGCACTATAATTATAAATCGATGTTTAAATTGGCTGGCGATTCTATAACATCAAGCAGCATAGCCCCTTTAAAATGGTCATTTAAATTAGGGATAGGACTAGGAATTTTATCTTTTATCGCTTTCATTGTTTTTCTAATTTTACATTATACAATATACTTAAGTTCCATCTGGGTTATTATTAGTTTTATATCTATTTGGGGAAGTTTAATACTTTTGGCGATAGGAATAGTTGGTGAATACGTTGGTAGAACTTTAATCGAAAGTCAAAATAGACCATTGTTCTATGTTGATGAAAATTTAGAAGCTAAATAAAAAGAGTGATTAATTCACTCTTTTTATTTGCCTGAAACTGCAAGTTTTTTAATAAGTACTGAAGGTGCGTATGTTGATCCAAGTTCTTGGAGATTGCTTCCGACTTCTTTGATATCTTTAAATAATTCAAAGAGATTCCCTGCGATTGTTATTAAGCATACAGGTTTTGAACGTTTTCCGTTTTCAATTAAGAATCCTTTGGCTTGCAAAGAGAAATTGCCTGATTGACAATTCATGCCCGCGTGTAATCCTTCAACTTCGGTAATGTAAATACCATTATCGACGAGATTAAATAATTCTTCTTCAGTTTTCTTGCCCGGTTTTAAAACTATATGCGCAGTGGCAGTTCCGACTTTTCCGCTGCCTCTAAAACCATTGCCTGTAGAGGAAACATTATCTTTTTTAGCAGTAGCTAAATTATATAAGTATGTTTCTAATGCACCTTTATTTACAATTTTCTTGTTATATGTTGCCACACCTTCGTCATCGAAATAACGATAGAATGGAGTCTTATCTAGAGGTCTTTCTTCGATTGTAACTTTTTTAGAAGCTACCAATTGATGAAGTTTGCCTTTGAATAAGGATGTGTTTTTTTGAACTTCATCTGCAATAGCGTTAGAGACAAAGAATCCTAATAAAGAAGCAGTGACATTTGGATTTAATACAGCTTTATATTTTTTAGAAAGACATGGTTCGCCATTTAATTGAGAAATGGTATTTTCAACAACTGCTTGAGCAAATTCGTCTAATTTAAAAGAATCCAAATCACTTGAAATTACAAATTTGCTTCCAGTTTTAGTTGAATTATCACTTCCTGTTGCAAAAGCAGAAGCATATATAGAAAAAGCGTTAATTTTATCCTTTAATTTCAAACCATATGAATTCATTAAAGTATATTCATCACATGATTCACTATAAGATAATTCAACATCACTTATTCTTGCATCGGCTGCTTTAATCTTTTGCTCTAGATTTTTTAAAATAGCAATTTTCTCATCAATTGATATTTGTTCTAGACGAGGATTAAAGACTTTATGTTTGTGATATTTTTCGCTGCCTTTATAAATAATCACTTCATCTGAAGAATTGTTAACCATAGCATTTTCTTTAATTTTAGATATTACATAATCTATCGTGCTACGATCAATTTTTTCAGAATTTACATAACCAGCTTTTCCTTGGTAGGTTCCCCTAGCGGAAAGACTAGTTGATTTTGATGTTGTATATGACTCTAATTCGCCTCTAAACCACGAAAATTCTAAGGAACTAGAAGAACTTATAGATAATTCTAATTCATCAATTTTCGCTTCTTTAGCTTTTTCAAAATAAATATCGTATTTCATTTTAATTTATTTTCTCCCCTCTACCACCCACGGTCATTTCAGATACTCTAATGGTTGGTTGACCGACATCTGTTGGTATTGAACCAGAAGCGGCTCCACACATACCTTGAGCTCTTTTTAAATCATTTCCAACCATATCGATTTTTAAAAGAACATCTTTTCCAGAACCGATTAATGTTGCACCTTTTACTGGATAAGCAATTTTACCATTTTTAATTATATATGCTTCATTAGCGGCAAAGTTAAATTCTCCTGTAGCAGGATTTACTGAACCGCCGCCTAATTCTTTAGCATATAATCCAAATTCGGTGGAGGAGATAATTTCTTCTGGTGTTGATTTGCCAGGTAAAATAAAGGTATTTGACATTCTTGAAGTTGGTTCATATTTATATGATTGTCGTCTTGAGGCTCCGTTTTCATGAGCATTCATTCTTCTACCATTAAAGGAGTCGATTAAATAAGAATTTAACACTCCATTTTTAATTAATAAATTACGGTGTGTTTTATGACCTTCATCATCAACATTTTCACTGCCCCAAGCGCCTTCTATAGTTCCATCATCAACAGCGGAAACGATATTTGAAGCGATTTTTTCGCCGAGTTTGTTAGAAAATACAGATAAATTTTTAGAAACAGAAGAAGCTTCTAAGGAGTGACCACATGCTTCATGGAAGATGACACCTCCAAAGCCATTTCCAATAATGACTGGCATTTTTCCAGAAGGACATTCTTTGGCGTCTAACATTAACAAAGCAGATTTAGCAGTAGCTATTCCCACTTGTTCTATATCGATTTCATTTTCAAAAAATTCAAAGCCTTTACAGGCTCCTGGACCGCTGAAAGCTGATTCTATGGCGCTACCATTTGAAGCGATGGCGGAGACATAAACTCTACCTCTTGTTCTAGTATCAGTAATATATTTTCCGTCAGAGTTAAATATATAAACCTTTTGTACTTTATTCATCAATCCGGCCATGACTCGAACGATTTTTTCATCTACGTTTTTAGCGGCATTGCTTCCTTTTAAAAGGTAATCAACTTTTTCTTCTTTGGTTAAACTATCAAAAGTTATTTTTGGTTGATGGTGTTTTTTAGTAGGCACTTTTTTAATTTGTGTGACTAAAATTTTTCTTTTTTCAGAAAAAGATTTTGATAATTTAGAAGCTAAGTCTAATAATCCTTTTCTCGTTAAATCATTTGTATAGCCGTAAACACTTTGGAGTTTGTTTAATAATCTTATACCGGCACCATAAGTTATAGTATCTGTTGCTGTTTCACAATTTCCATTGTCTAATGAGATATTTTCTACGTTTGTTTCTTCAAGAAAAATTTCTGCAAAATCAGCACCTGTTGCTAAACCAGTATTAAGAACTTCTTGAGCTAATTTTTTGCTTATCATATGCATCCTTTCTTATGAATAATAATTCATATCCATAATCATTATTATAATATAATAATAAGATTACTAATAATTTTAATTTGCTTTTTTTTCTTTGACAACTATAATAGTCTATTTGTTTGAATTTAAGAATATATTTTATCATGTAATGGTGAAAAGATATGGCAAAAACATTGATTATTGATGGTAATAGAAATTTAAAAGGCGAAGTAAAAATATCTGGTTCAAAAAATTGCGCTCTTTGTTTAATAGCAGGGGCTTTATTATGTGATGAAGAAGTGGTCTTATACGATATCCCTAATATCAAAGATATCGTGACTTTTATTAAAATTTTAAATTATTTAAATGTAAAAACAAATTTTAAAGATAATGTTTTATCGATAAATGCTAAAGATATAAAATATCGTGATTTAGATATAGGTGATGTGGGAAAATTTCGAGCGTCGTATTATTTAATAGGAGCGCTAATAAATCGTTTTAAGCATCTAAAAATTTCAAAGTTTGGTGGTTGTAGTTTTACATCTAGACCAATAAATTTTCATTTAAATTTATTAAATCATTTTGGAGTTAATTATACTTTTGATGATGGTTATGAATTCAATTTAGATGAAGCTAAAGAAGGTGAATTTACTTTGCCATATCCTTCTTTTGGAGCATCTATAAATGGAGTTTTGTTTGCTTTAGCTAGCCAACAGGAAATAACCATTAGAAATGTTACTCCAGAAGTGGAATTTAAACATTTTATAGAATTTATGAAGGCAATCGGTGGCAATATTATTTTAAATAACAATGTCGTGTATATTAAAAAAAGCAAGTTGCATGGAACTAAGTTTAAAAATATTCCAGATAGGATAGAAAGTGGAACCTTTTTACTTATGGGTCCGATTATTTGTGATTATTTAAAGATAAATAATATTAATCCAGAACATAATAAGCCATTATTAGATTTGTTTTCTTTGCTAGATATTGATTATGAACTCGGTGATGATTATGTGATTATTTCTAAACAAGAAATTAAACATTCTTGTTTCATAGAAACTGGTTTAGATGAGCAAATATCGAGTGATTTGCAGCCATTATTAACAGTTTTTTGCCTAAATATTCCTCGAATATCACTCATAAAAGAAAAAGTATATACTTCAAGGTTTACCCATATAGAACCATTACGCAATATGGGAGGATTTGTTGTTCAGTCTAATCAAAACATTTTAATTAATGGCATTATGTCGTTGTCTGGAAAAGAAATAATTGCAACTGATCTAAGAATGGCGGCGGCAATGGTTTTTGCTTGTTTGTGCGCTGAAGGTCAAAGCATTATTCATCAGTGTGATTATATTGATAGAGGTTATGAAACCTTTACTTTAAAATTAAATAATTTAGGAGCGGATATCAAAGAGTATGAAAATTAAAAAAATAATGTTAGTTGCTTTAAGCGTTATATGTTTTTCTTCTTGTGCAAACAAAAATCACGTTCAATTATTCTTGGGTGAAACTTTAAATATAAAAAATAAGGAATATGATTTATTATTAAATCGCGATCTTAATAGAGATATAAATTATGAATTTGCCTCATCGTTATTTTATCAAAGAACGTTATATAATCAATTAGAAAAAGATGCAGTTAACTTAACAAGTAAAAATAAAATTTCCTCATTATTAAAAAATACAGATTTGATTATATTTAATATTGGTAATTATGAATTACAAAGATTAATTAATTACGATGTTTATTCATTATATTATGATGAGCAAACATTAAATAATGGTAAAGAACTATTCGAATATTACTTATATCATTCGTTAGATATTTTAAGTGATTATTGTCGGAATATTGTTGTTATTCCAATGTATTGTTCTGTAATATTAGATGATTCTAATAAGGCAATATATTTAAAATTAGTAAATGCTTTTAACGAAATCATTATGTCATTATGTCGTGATTTTTCTTTATATTATGTGAATATAGATAAGCTAAGTCGCTTTGTTTATAAAGATAATTGTATAAGTGAAAGCGGATATGATTATCTTCTTCGTCAAATGAAGGAAGCTTATGATTTTAGTTGATAAATGCATTAATCATTCGATATGGTTGATAAACGCAATCAAAGAACATAATAAATTAGTCAATCAAGATATAACCTTTAAAATGACAGATAAAGTGTTTATTCTTAATAAAAGCTTTCAAAAATATTTTTATTCTTTCAATGTATATCAAAAATTGTTTGCAAAGTTTGATAAAGGATTTAATTTTTTGTTAGCAAATAATAAAATTCATAAACATACATTAATTAACATTAAAAACACATATTTGAATCGCTCAGCGATGCATTTTAAACAAGCGGGAGATTATTTAAAGATGGCGCGCAATGAAATGACTATTCAAGGACAAGTATTTGCTTTTATTTTTAGTGAGATGAAAAATATCTCATCAACATTGATGAATCTTGAGAATGATTTGAATTATTTGATAAATAATTTGTATTAAAAAAATAGCTAAACAAATGAATGCTTAGCTATTTTAATTTTATTTGTTAGATAATTATCTTAGTTTTACAGTCTTGAATTCATAGATGCAAGCGATAGCGCCAAAGCAAGATAATATTCCTGAAACCCAAGGACCAACACCTAAATAATATAAAGACTTAATATAATCAGTAGCGTGAGTTGTTGATTTTAACCAAGTGCTTGACATTGTAAATGACATGACAGCAAGCAATACAAATACTATCGCAGTGAAGATATAAAATCCTCTTTTTCTAGGTCCAATATAATAGGTTACAAATCCTAAAACTAAGAATGCGATAACTGTGATATAAGCTGGCCAACAGAAATCGATTGTAAATGTAACAGCGTATTTAGAGAATGTTCCTCCAAAAATTCCTAACCAACCCCAGATAGAAAGAATCTTTCCTCCTAAAGAAGTGTTCGCTCCTGAAGTTCCACCTTGATATCCATCGATGAAGACGATAGGTGTTAAAATTAACGCTAATGCAGAAACTATGCAAATTGCTAAAATAATTAATGTTACTAAACTCTTTTTTTGTTTTGTTTTTACCATAGTAGAGAGTGCCTCCTCAAATTGTATTTTGCTTGTCTATTATAACACATTTACATGAGTTTAAAACAAGTTAAAACATAAAATCAAGAATAATTATAATAGTTTTAATTAAAAATTAAAGTCTATAATGTTTTTTTTATGTTTTTGTTACTAAAAGCGAGGTGAATATTTATATAAAACAGCAAAATAATTGTAAAATTATATACTTCTACGTATGATAAATAAAAGAAATCCGATTATAAGGGAGATAGATATGAAATTAAGTGATTTAACTATTAATGAATACTCATTTAAATTAGCAGACAAAAAATCCACTCCAGGCGGTGGTTCCGCTTTAGCGTTAGTTTTAGAATTAGCTTGTGATTTGGGAATCATGGTGTGTAATTTTACAATTGATAAGATTGGTTATGAACAATTTAATGAAGAAGTAAGTAGTATTAAAGATAGACTCCAAGAATTTAAACTATTAGCCCACGATTTAATTGATAAAGATGCTGAGGCATATCAAAATGTAATGGATGCATTTAAAAGTAAAAATAAAGATGATATTTCAAAAGCTTCAATTTTTGCGTGTAAAGTGCCTTATTCTTTATATGTTACAACTCAAAAAGTCGAAGAATATTGTGAAAGATTGTATCTTATCGGTAATAAAAATCTAATCAGTGATGCTAAAATAGGTAAAGACTTATGTAAAAGTATCTATCAAGGATGCTTAGATAATATTAAATGTAATGTTAATAATATCGAAGATAAAAAAGAGCGAGAATTTTATCTAGATATTTTAAAATAAATCGCGATAGTTTTTAAATAGAAATCTTATTACACCAGATTGATTGCTATTTTTATTAATTACAGGAAGATTATATTTTTCTTGTAATTTTTTTTGGTTTGGCATTAGAAATCCATGTTTTGCTAATTGAAGCATAGGTATATCGTTTAAATCATCACCGAAAGCAAAAAGTCTATCTTCGCTGATTTTTAGTTTTTTAGCTAAATAGATCATCGCTAAGCCTTTATTTGTCGCGGTGGATTGAAGATCGTAATATGCAATATTATTTTTTTGACTCCAAAAAACAAAAGATAATTCTTTATAACGAAATTTTTTAATTATTTTTTCCATTTTCTCTTTAAAATTAGCTTTGATGGCGAATGACACATGAATCATATTTTGATCTAATAGAAATTGATTGATATTTATAAAATTAACATTTTTATGAGGATGTTTCATATAAAATGGAACTTGTTCTTCGTTATAGAAGAAAGTGTCATATACTCCTTGAAAATAAACATAAATAACATAATCTTTAATCTCATTAAAAAAATCATTTAATATTTGATAACGCATTGAAAAAGAAATGCACTTGACAACTTTTTCTTGGCGATTTAAATAATATATTGCTCCACCATTACTGGCTATAAAAGGATAATTATATAGTTTTAGTTGCTTTATATATTTAATCATACCTTGGTATGGTCTACCCGAATTTAAAATGATGTAATGACCATTTTGTAAAAGTGACTTTAATCCTATTTTATCGATCAAAGATATCTTTGATTTTTTGTTTAAAATAGTGTTGTCTAAATCTAAAGAAATTAAATACTTTTTCATAATTTCATTTTACATGCATTTGTTGCAAAATAAAATAAAATAAATTAATATTATTAAGCGGGGATGCTTATGACAAAATATACAGAATTTCAAAATCGAAAAATCATCGAAGATAAAAAAAATCCGTTTTGTACATTATATGAAAATGAAGATGGCTCAAGATTTTATATCGAACCAATCTTTTATACCTATCTTCAAAATTTTTCTATTCATCACCCAGAAAAAAAAGAATCCGTTCTTTTAGAGATGGATAAGATTGTTAGAAAAAATAAAAAAGTTATATTTTCTGGAATTGATGAAGAAACAGAAGAAGAACCGGTTACAAAAGCGGAAGGGTATATATATATTACTATTTTTGATATCACGGATAAGTTATGTATTTTTTGGGATAATAAATCGCGTGGATCAGATTATGGTGATTAATAAGAGGATATAAGACAAATAATTACCCCAAGGAGAGCAACTAAAAAGCAATAATAAGAAAAGTAATGAAGCTTTCCTTTTTTTATTACTTTAAATAGAACTTTTACAGCGATAAAGGTAGTAAATCCGGCGATGATTACGGCGATAAAATCCCCAATTAATATTTCAGTCGGTTGAGAAAATATAAATTGGTATTCACTAATAATTTTCCAAATAAATGAACCTAAGGTTACAGGTAAAAATAGTAAAAAAGAAAAATTAGCGGCTTCTTCATTGTTTAATTTGGCTACTTTTCCTCCGAAGATTGTAATTCCTGAGCGAGATATTCCTGGTAGAACACCTATACTTTGAAATAAGCCGATTTCTAAAGCGTCGATATATGAGATATCTTTTAATGATTTTTTTTCAGTTAATTTTTGGTTTATCAATAAAAGAATGCCAGTTATGATTAAAAATGCAAATACATAATAAAGACTAGTAAAATATGAATCGATAATATCCCCTAAACATAGACCAATTATTCCCGCGGGAATTGATGCGACGACCATTAATAAAAATAATTTACAATAATATTTACATTCTTCGTCACGATTTTTTTGAAATATGTATTTAAAAAGACTGGTGATTATATTCCAAATTGTTTTTCGATAATAAATAATCATGGCTACCAAAGAACCAAAATGAAGAAATATTATCAAAGACAAGCCATTACTATCAATGTTTAAAAGTTTGCTAAATATTAAAAGGTGACCAGAAGATGAAATAGGTAATATTTCTGTTATTCCTTGAATTATGCCGAGAATTATTTTTTTTAGCAGTAAAATAAAATCCATTTTTTAATATTTCCTATATTGTCTAAAACAATTATATGCTTTAAAATAATTATAAATACCAATAATAATTTTGTAAAGGAGACGATAATGTTTAAAGAATTTACAATTACATCTAAAGATGAACAAGTTTTAAAAGGCAATTCTTGGATTATTGAAAATCCAATAGGAATGGTTGTTATTGCTCATGGCATGGCTGAGCATAGTTTAAGATACGAGCCATTTGCTTTGTTTTTAAATTCTAATGGTTATAATGTGTACATGGTAGATCATATCGGACATGGCAAAAATCAATATTTAGGTCAAGGAGTGTGGCCTAGACATGGATTTGATGATTGTGTTGACAATTTAAATGTTTTAATCGATTCATTAAAAGAATATTGTTTACCAACTTATTTAATGGGACATTCCATGGGGTCTTTTATTTCTCAAGCGTATATGGAAAGATATAATCCATCTCATGTAAAAAAAGTTGTATTAATTGGTTCTTCAGGTCCCCAAGCAATTTACAAACTTGGTAGTATAGTTACAAAATTACACGCTATAGGAAAAGATGGCACAAAAAGATCACCATTTTTAAATAGGATAACATTTTCATCTTATAACAAAAAAATTGATAACCCAAAGACAGAATTTGACTGGGTGTGCGCCAACGAAAAAGAACTTGAAAAATATATTAAAGACGATGATTGTGGATTTGTTCCATCAATAAATTTCTTTGTCTCATTTACAGAGAACTTAGCAAAATTACACAAAAAGAAGAATTTATTAAAAATTAATAAAGAAAGACCAATATTATTAGTGGCAGGAAAAGAAGATCCTGTTGGTCAATACGCTAAAGGCGTTGAAAAACTTAATAAAATTTATAAAAAATTAGGTATAGATTCTGATATGATAATTTATCCAAATATGCGACATGAAATTTTAAATGAAGTCAATAATAAAGATGTATATATGGATATTTTAAATTTCATAAAAAAGTAAAACGCTTACATATATAAAAATATAATATTTATATATAAAAAAATAATATACAATTGATAAAATTTGGCGAAAATGTAATAATTATTAAGATTAAGGAGTAAAAGGAGGAATAAATGAAAATTACAGTTATCGGAATTGGATTTACAGGTTTAGTAAATGCAATTGGTTTTGCTGCAAAAGGCCATGAAGTATTTGCATTAGATCCTGACAAAAAGAAAATTGCCGCCTTACGTCGAAATGAAACAAATATTATTGAGTATAAATTACAAGAAGAATTAGAGAAAAACGCAGATAGAATTAGATTCACTTCAGAATTTAGAGATGCTGTTTATGGAGCACATGTTTTGGTTATTTGTAATGAGGTTTACGAAAAAGAACCAGGAAAATGTGATTTAACTGGATTTTTTATTACGCTAAAAGAATGCTGTCGTCATATTCAAAATGAAGTTGTTGTGGTTATTAGATCCACAGTTCCTGTTGGAACAAATAGCGAAGTAAAAGACTTTATGTCTAATTTAACAAACCATAAATATAATATTCACGTTGTTTCTAACCCAGTATTTATTTCGCAAGGTACTGCAATGAAAGATATGTTACAACCAGCAAGAATTGTTGTTGGCTTAACATCTAGAACTGCTCAATTAACAATGAAAGAATTATATGCAGGATTTGATTGTCCTTTACTAGTGGTTTCTCCAGAATCTGCAGAGTTAATAAAATATGCTTCTAACGCATATTTAGCTGTAAAGGTATCATACATTAATGAAATTGCTGATATTTGTGAACATATGAATGCTGATATTCAAGAAGTAAGTGTTGGTATTGGTTTAGATCCACGTATTGGACCAAAGTATTTATCATCTGGTATCGGTTTTGGAGGGCCTTGGTTAACACAAGATACGAGAGTGTTAATGCAAACAGCAAAAGATAAAGGTGTTAAACTAAGAGTATTGGATGCTGCAATGAGGGCAAATGAAAGAAGACCATCAAGATTAATAAAGAAATTAAAACAAGTATTTGGTGAGGATATTTCTACTAAGAGATTTGCGGTTTTAGGATTGTCTTATAAAGGAAATACCGATGATATTAGACAATCTCCTGCTAATAAAGTTGTTGATGAATTAATTAAAGAAAATTGTCGTATTGTTGCTTATGATTCTACTGCGACATCGGCATTTAGAAAAAAGATGAAAACCGATCCAAGAATTGCATATGCTAATACTTTAGATGAGGCATTAAAAACATGTGATGCGGCTATATTCTTAAATGAATCCAAAGAATTTAAAGCTTTAACAAATGATGAAATTGTTGAATACATGAAACGACCTATCGTTTTCGATTTTAAAGGCGTATTAAACCCATATGTCTTAAAAGATGTTGAGTATTACGCAATTGGTAAAAATAGAAATTAGATTTATTAATTATTGAGTATATATAAATAGTTAAATTACGCCGAGAAAGATTTAAAATTTTTCTTGGCGTTTTTTATAAAGAAAAAATAGATTCTAAAAGCATAATCCTATTTTAAAAGTATTTGAAAGTTTTTTATATAAGGCAAGATGATAATGCTACGCTACGTAGCATAAAATTAGGAAATGTCATTTTTGCTTGCTTGTAATATAAAATAGACTTTTCTATACTATGTTTATCAAGCCTAGGAGGTTAGAATAATGACATTTGCAGAAAAATTGAAATCTATTCGTAAGCAGTCAGAAATGTCACAAGAGCAACTTGCGGAAAAATTAGGTGTATCAAGACAAGCAGTCACAAAATGGGAAACAGATGCAGGTATTCCCGATATTGAAAATATCAAGGCTATTTCATCTTTATTTGATATCTCTATTGATGAATTGCTTTCTAATAACAAAGGAACTAAAACAACAGATAGTTATCTTTTTGAAAGTGTTACAGAATACGATATTGATGAACCAAAACGATATGATATGAAATTTGGTGGTGCAAAGAGTTTATTTTTATCCGGATATGAAGGCGAAAAAATTCGTATTCGTTTAGTATCTAATACCATTTCTAAATTACAAAACGATTTTAAAGTAAAAATCGATGATATTCGAAAAAGAATTGATATTGATGTAAATCGTAATAATAGTGTATCTGAAGCTATGGCAAAAGAAGCAGTAAGTATTTTTGTTCAAATCCCTTCACCATATGTTGGAAAAATTGAATGTGCGGTTAACACGGAAACCATAAAAGTACAAGCTTTAAATTGTGATAGCATAGAGTTAGACGTAAAAACTCCAAATATTATTTTGAAAGATGTTTCTAGTAAAGTAGAAATAAATTGTAATTTAGATATGAAAGTCATTTGTTATTCTTTAAACGGAGAAATAGATATCAATCAATTATCAGCAACCTCAAGAATTTATATCCCAGAGAATACTGATTTTACAGCAGTTAAGAAAGGCTTACATACAAGCATTTCTTATGAAAAAGATGGAAAAAAGGCTGAACGATTTGATACGCCAGATTCCAAAAATATTATTGAGCTGAATGGTAGAAAAAGTGAACTTATCATCTGTGCTTTTAAAAATGAACAAAATGGAGAGGTATAAATATCGACATTAAGGTTTATATTCTACATGGATATTTTGGATAAATGGTAAATATCATATTGTGTATTTGTTTGATTATAAAGAAGAAAAAAAATTTAAAATTAATTTATCTTATAAAAACATAATAAAAAAGAGGCTCTTAAAGACCTTATATAGGTTTTTATTCCTCTTTTTTTAATTATTAATTAATCAAATTATTTTCTAATTGCTCCACCTGAATTACTTGCAGGAGAAGTTGCTTTCATAATTAACCAAGTTGATCTTAATCCTATACATACAATAAATGACACTGCTTGAGTTGAAGGTATTAATAATCCTAGCAATAATCCAATTAAAGATGGTGATAAAGAAGCGAAGGAAATCATTTTGAGTGATTGCAAGAAAGAGTATTTTCTAATTGAAGATTTTAATCTTGAAAGTAAAAACGCTGTTAAAGACATAACTATGATAATTAAGAAATTGATTCCGCTATAGACAAGTGTGACGTTTATAGCTGCTTTATTTCTTGGAGCTTCATACGCTTTGTCTAAAAAATCTACCCAAAGATCATAAGATTTTTCAATAGCTTCACTATGAGATAATGATTTATCATAGAAAGAAGAAATTTGAGAGCATTTTCCTTCAACTTTATCAAAAGTTCCAATCATTGTACCTTTTGTAGATGCATCAGTTACTATTTCTATTACACCCTTATCATCTTCTTTATATGTTACTTTTGCGGAACCTTCATATACATATAGATGGAATTCGGATTTAGTAAAAATCATCATTGAGTGAACATAACTTTGAAAATGATCAGATTCAAGTGAACTATCTGGCTCTTTTGCAATTTTATCTAACAATGATAAATCTTTCTTTACTCGGTTTAATTCATTTGTATAATTTTTATCAGTTGATGTCAAAGGGACGTAAATGGTATTCATTAACCAAGTTCCATCATCTGTGGCAACTTTAATAGGTTCAGTATAATCTTTGTCATCTTTTGTCATTGAGAATTGTTTGTTCTTAACAGAAGCCTCAACTCCCTCTAAATTAGATAATTGATAAGATAATTGTTTTACAGATAAGTCTAAACTATAGTTTGTAGATGCTGTTAAAACATTTGATCCTTTTACGTTCATATAGGAGACGGTAACAGGGACTATAGCAATTACAAGTGATAAGATAAAAATTATTATAGCTAACCACCAAGGTCTCTTTTTAGACTCGTCAATTATTTTTTGGTTTGAAAATAGTGATGAAAATATAAATTTGATAGAGTTCATTATTTTGACATTCCTTTCTTGATAATAATACACTTATTTAGCGCTTATTTCAAACGAAATGATAATACTTTAAAATCATTATTAAAAAGACCTGAGACAATACTATTCTTATAAAAAAAATGTTTCTTTTAATTTCTCTTTAAATTTAGCATAAAAATATATGTTGCTTATTTTTGCAATATCATTTAAAATATATATTATGAAAGGAATAATAAATTATGGATAATACTTTACCTAGATACGTGAAAATAGCACACGATATTTGTTCTAAAATTTTAAGTGGAGAATTTAAAGAAGGCGATATTTTAAAAGGACGTTCAGTTTTAGCTTCAATGTACAATGTTTCACCGGAAACTATTCGTAAATCGATAACTATTTTGGCTCATGAAGGAATTTTAGAAGTAAAACATGGTGTGGGAATATTTGTTGATTCAGTTGTTAGAGCAAAACAATATGCTGACAAATGGGAAGCAAAAACAACTGTAGATGACCAATTTAAAAGAGTAAATGATTTAATTAATCAAGCGAATAAAATCAATACAGAATTGCAAGATGCTGTTAAAGAAATGATAGATAATTTTAAATATCAAACAGATGAAGCGATAGTATTTCAAAAGGCTACCATACCAGATAATTGTTGGTTAAATAATAAGACGATTGGTGAAGTTTATTTTTGGAATTATACCGAGGCTACTATCGTTGCTGTAATTAATAAGGAAGGTGTCATTCAAGCATCACCTGGACCTGATTTTCCATTACATGATGGGGATATCTTGATTTTAGTGGGAAAAGATAAGATTTCTTTTGACCGGGTAGTAAGCTTTATTGCATATGGTATTAGTGACGAAGATTAAATAGTGTTCTTTTCGTGGGCTAATATATATAAAGTCAGATAGCTTTCACTTAAGTTATCTTTAATAAATTTTGAATTAATTGCCTCTTGTTGAGCATTTAATAGATTTAATGGCAAAAGGAGAAGATTGGAGAAATCTTTCTCCTTTTTTGGATCTAATGGCGAATATTTTGTAAGTTTTAATTTAACACCATCTAGTCCTGCTTGAATCAATAAGTACGTATATACATATGGAGAGAGAAAATGGTCAGGATTACGAATTTCAATTCTTTTTTTAGAGATAGTTGATTTAGGTATTCTTATCATAGCAGAACGATTATATAAGCCGTATGATATGTATCTTGGAGCTTCGATTCCATCACTCAATCTCAAATATGAATTATTTATGGTATTTGCAAAGTAGTTAATTTCTTTGGCGTGATCTAAAATGCCGTTAATAAAATATTGGGCATATTCAGATATAAAAGTATCATCAGCAAAAAGATTGTTGTTTTCTTCATCTTTTAAAGATAAATTCATATGCAATCCATTGCCAGCTAAACCAGTTTTTAGCTTTGGTAAAAATGAAGCGCGTAGAGAGTGACGCTTAGCTATTTTATCAATAGCATCTTTTATTATAACCATGTTTTCAATTGTTTTTATTGGTTCGCTATAGTTATAAGAAATCTCATATTGTGAAGGACCAACTTCATGATGAAATGCTCTAACATCAATTCCCATTTTTTCTAGAGTTGAAATTATTTCATGAATGCATTTCTCACATTTTTCATCCCCGATTTCAAAATAAGTTGCATGGTCAATAAAATTTCCAGAACCATCTAATAAATAAAATTCTATCTCAACACCTAAATTAAAATATAATCCTTGTGTTTTTAAGTAATTTAAACGATTTTTTAAAATATATCTGCCATCATTTTTATAGGGTACAGAACTATTTTCATATAAATCGCAAAATATATTTAAAGTTGGTTCTTGTTGATCAAGGTATCGTAATATACACATTGAAGAAAAATCTGGATGTAAATATAAATCAGAGTCAGTATCATTTTTTAAACAGGTTATTGAGGAACCATCAAATGATATTTCATTATTATATATTTCATCTTTTCTTTTCACGGGTAAAGTCACAAATCTTATATTTGAAAGTAAATCCAAGAAAGAAAGACGAATATATTGAATATCATGTAGTTTAAGATACATTTCAAATTCTTGTTTTGTAATAGAAATAGACATAAAAAAATCTCCTTTTTACAATATATGTAGAAAAAAGAGATTTTATTTTTTTATTTGCTTATTAACTTCATATAATGCTATTCCCACTGCTGTTGGAAGATTTAAAGAATCTATCTCATTATTATGTTTTATAATTATCGAGTTGTCATCTAAATATTCTATTGGCAATCCTGAAGATTCATTTCCAAATACTAAAGTTAGTAATTCGTCTTTGAAATTGTAATCTTGTAATTCTTTTTGCGCTTGGAGCATAAAAGAATGTAAAGTATGCGAAGGGTATTTCTTCTTGTATTCTTCAATAGAATTGAAATATACTATGTTGCAATGAAAAAAAGCACCCATGGCTGCGCGTAAGACTTTAGGGTCGAATATATCAATAGCGGGACGGATGATAGCTATATTTTTAAATCCGAATCCTAATGCGCTCCGAATTATAGTCCCGAAATTGCCCATGTTCATTGGATTAACTAATAATATATGATTTTGGCTATCATCCAATTGCATTTGATATTTATTAAAAATAGCTAAAACATAACAATTCTCTTTTTGGGATAATTTTGAAATTAACTTATCGTTTATACTCATCTCACAATTTTGACGAAGAGAATTTAAAATATTTATCACATCTTGGTTTTGAAAAGAAGAATGTAAAATAATTTTTAATACATCATTGGAGTGATTCTTTAACAATTCTATTGTTGGGAAAGCTCCTAAAGTATATGAATAAAATGCATCTTTTTTATAAGTTTTAATTTCCATAAATATATTATAGATTAAAAAACTATAATCGCATTATCTAAGTTCAATTTTTTTAATTTTTTGTATATTAATGTTTCGTGTGTTGATACTAATAATGTTATTTCTTGTATCTAATTTTGTAATTTTTCCTTCAACATGCTTTAATGAATTATCGAAATAATATATTCGCATGTGATAATTTAAACAATTATTTAAAATATAATTAATTTCTTCTTTTTGTTCTTCGCTAAGAGTTTGTTCTATCTCAGATTTTCTTTTAGCAATTAATTTTTGCAAGAAATTTTCTCCTGTTGTTAAAGATGATAAAGAAGTTCTTTTTATGCTATTTTGATTGTTCATAATTAATCCCTCCGTCAATTAATTTGCTTCTTAATAGAATTATTCTCTTAAATTAATTTTGTAAACATAGAAAATATTACTTTTATAAAAGCATAATTAAAATTGGCATCACCATTTTGGTTTTGCTTCTAAATATTTAATTTAATTAATCCCTATGTGATTAAATATTAATATGGATTTTTGAGAAAATAAATATGAAAATGATGTAAATGTTTTTAATGAATTTACATAAATATTGCAACTAAATTTCTACTAGATTAAAATAACTAATAGGGAAAAAATATGAACGAAAAATTAATAGAAACCTTTAGATTAAGAATAAGTGATTATAACTGCTTTGATAAATTAATGCCACATGCTATTTTAGATTTATTTCAAGATGTAGCGGGAAAACATGCAGATATAATTGGTGTTGGCTTTGATGATTTAAAAAAGTCGAATTTAATTTGGGTATTAGTAAGAACTAAATTTGAGATTGTTCGTAATCCAAAATTATACGAAGTTGTGAACGTTTCTACTTGGCCAAAGAAAAAGGGAAAGATTGATTTTGATAGAGAATATTTAATTGAAGATAACAAAGGTGAAGTTTTAGTAAAAGGAATTTCTAAATGGGTTATTGTTAATAGTCTTACAAGAAGAATTTGTTTTGCTAGAGATATTAATTATAATTGCGATATTTCTCCCGAAGAAAATTTTTCAGGGAATTTTGATAAACTGAAAGATTTTGATAGTGATGGTAGTGAATGTTACGAAGCACAAACATCATATTGTGATTTAGACCATAATAAACATGTTAATAATATTTCTTACGCAAAAATGATAATGAATGCGATACAATTAGATGAAAATGAAGATATTCATTTCTTTGAAATAAATTATTTAAAAGAATTACCAAAAAATACTAAAATAAATTTATATTTAAAAAAAGATGGAAAAATTATATTAGTTAAGGGTATTATTAATGGTGAGGTAAGTTTTATTGCTAAAATAGAACTATATTAAATAAGGGGCCATAGCTCATTTGGGAGAGCGATTCGTTCGCAACGAATAGGTAGCGGGTTCGATCCCCGTTGGCTCCACCAAAATTATAATTTTCGCCTATTTATAGGCGTTTTTTTATTATTGATGTTATTCTTTGAGTATACGTCAAAAAATAACACACTTACAAAAGATAAGAAAAATGATATCCTCTTA
>CABUOQ010000012.1 GCA_902493275.1 uncultured Bacillota bacterium
TCTATTTTATCATTTTTGGAATTACTTAAATTTAAATATTTGTTTTTATTGTTGCATTTACTTTTTCATGTAACATTTTTTTTATTATCAAGAAAAAAATAAAAAAAGTATTGTAAAAGTGGAGCTAAATGGATATAATGTGTTTGTAAATGGGAGACAGTGGGACGAAAATGTTTTTCTTTGGTACTTACAATCACAATATTGATGACAAATCAAGATGTACTCTACCACAAAAGTTTAGAGAAAAGCTGGGATCTAAAGTCTATGTGACGAAAGGCTATGATCATTGCTTATATATCTATCCTGAAGAAACATTTTTGAAAATAGCTGACGAATATTCTTCGATGGATGAACTTTCACCAGAAGAAAGACAAAATCGTCGTATGTTCTTTGCTTCATCAATCGATTATGATGTTGATAAAGCAGGACGAATTACCCTCACTAAGGACCATTTAAAAAGAGCAAATCTCGATAAAGAAGTAGTTCTTGTTGGAAATGGTGATCACGTCGAAATATGGAGTCGCGCCCAATATGAAGACATGGACAAGACCGCAGATGAAAATTTTGAAAGAAACGCTCAAATCATTGCCGCATCCAAAAAGAAGATTGATTAATATGTACAAGCATATTCCAGTCTTACTAAATGAATGTATCAATGGCTTAAATATAAAACCGAATGGCAAATATATAGATGCGACCTTGGGACGCGGGGGACACTCATCTGTAATTCTATCGAAACTACAAAACGGACAATTGTATTGTTTCGATCAAGATAGTCAAGCGATTGAAGAGTCATATGATCGTTTAAAAAAAATATCGCCTAATTTCAAATTAATCCATGCAAATTTTTCTTCAATTAAAGAAAAAATGGCGGAGTTAGAGATAGACCAAGTCGACGGCGTATTATTTGACTTAGGTGTATCATCAGCTCAGTTTGATGAAGGTGATAGAGGTTTTTCTTACCGTTTTGACGCCAGATTAGATATGAGAATGAACGTGGCAAATTCATTATCAGCATATGATGTTGTCAACAATTACTCAATAAAAGAACTAACGCGAATTTTTAAAGAGTATGGTGAGGAAAAATTTGCTTATCAAATCGCTTCAAACATTGTAAAGAAAAGACAAGTAAAGCCAATTGAAACAACCTTTGAGCTCGTAGAGATTATTAAGGCTACGTTGCCAAATAAAGTTCTATCGCAAAAAGGACATCCAGCTAAACAAGTCTTTCAAGCAATAAGAATTGAAGTAAATGATGAGTTATCAGCACTTAAAAGAGGTTTAAAAGGTGCTTTGGATATTCTTGCTTCAAAAGGAAGAATATGCGTTATTACATTCAACTCGCTAGAAGATAGAATCGTTAAGAACATCTTTAAAGAGTGCACATTTGAAGGTGAGGGTAGTCGTTATTTACCTAGTGAAAAAAAGAATGTAGACTTCGTATTGGTAAATCGGAAAATAATATTACCAAGCATTGATGAGATGGAAATAAATCCACGATCCAAAAGTGCAAAACTTAGAATTATAGAAAGGAAATAGCATGAAAAACAAAGTTGAAAAAACTAATAAAACAAGATTTGACTACATAGCTAGACGACTTGGTGTTATCGGCTTGGCAGTCATGGCATTGACCTTTATAATTGGAGGTAATGCATTAATCTCAGTAAAAGAGGAAAATCAGACTTTGATAAAAAGTATATCTACTAAAACAAAGTTAATCGAAAAAACTCAAATGGCAAAAGATCCATACGAGAAAGTTCTTCAAATTGCTGACGGAAAAGTGGAGGTTAATTTCGAAGAGTAGACGGTGATTAATATGCCTAATTATTTAAAGCTATTAACTGCCTTAACCGTATCGTCTATGTTACTATTTCTTGGTCTTGATTTGATAAAAATTGCTAATAGAGCACAAATCATTACTAAAGGTGAATATGCATACATGATATACAGCATCGTCGTCTGCGGACTACTATTAGCATCCGTGATTATCATTCTTTTGGAGAAATTGAAAAAGCGAAAAAAAACCGAAAAATAAATCCAGGAAACTGGATTTTTTTTTGCAAAAAATGAGTATTTTTTATATTTAATATTTAAATATAAATACTATATATGTTATTATAAAAAAAGGGGGCTCTATGAAAAATAAAGATAAAAAAACACCTAAAACAAACGCTAATGAATATATTTTATCATCTGATGCTGAAGCAATACTATATGGATTGATGCTCGTACTCGTATCACTCATTGGGTTACTTTCAAACGGAATTGTTGGCGAAGCACTAACTTTTATGTTTTCGTATTTGTTTGGTATCTTTTATGTTTTCGTATATCTTATTTTAATCTTTTTAGGTCTATATTTAATGATAACCAAGACGATGTTCAGATTGAAGATTGACCTAAAGATATTAGCTTTTATCCTTCTATTATTGGCCTTTTGCATTGCCGCATCAATGGGAAATAATTTAACTATAAATAATTTTTTTAATATTTATCAACAACAGATGGATCAAGTTTCATCAAGTATTTTTGTAATTGATAATACGATGGATATATTTTCATATCTCGGTGGTGGATTAGTAGGATTTTTCTTAAATGGTGCGTTGAATTCCACTATTTCAGAAGTTGGAACAAGCATTGTTGTATTCTCATTTTTAATTCTAGGATTAATTTTACTATTCAAAAACTTGCTTGTTCGCTTTGTGAAATTTATCATTTCATTCCATAAAAAAAGAGTTCAAGTGCGACTTGAGGCTAAAAATAAAAAGAAAACTCTCCAAGAATTAGGAGAAAGAAATGTCTATTTAAATGAAACAAATATTACAAATAATGATAATGCCGTTAAAGAAAATGAAAATAAACAAGAGCAAGAAAAAATTATCACTCCACTTCGTAAAGAACCTTCACTAATAATTGAAGAATTAAATAAAGATGAAGCCGATATTAATCTTAATAATGATTTTTCTTTTGATGAATTCAATAATTTCCGTAAAATAGGTGATAATAAAAAGACAAAAACTGATCAAACTGTCACCGAAATTAAGGACGAAACAATCAATAAACAAAATGATGACTTGATAAATAATCTGATTAATCCTATTGATAAAAACGAAGAAGATAATTTTAAGCCGATCATAGAAGAGATAGTAAAACCTAAAGAAGAAATTAAAAATGTTGAAAAGATAAATGATGATAAAATTATAACCGACGTCCAATCTAAAACAATTATTGAGCCAACTATTATCAAGACAAATGATAGCGAAGAAAAAAATAATATTACGGCTACTTCATCAAGTAGTAATGAAAATATCGTCAATGATTATTCAACGTATCGTTATCCACCTATCATGCTCTTAAAAGATCGTATAAACGTTGACGAATCAGCTAAAAAAGTTGCTTTAGCTGAAGAAAGATTAAGAAAAATCAATGATTGTTTCCACGATTTGGGAATTGGCGCTAATGCCATTTCATATACGATTGGTCCATCAGTAACACGTTTTGATATCCGCGTAAATTCTAATGTTAAAACTAATGTCTTATGCAGTGTTGAAAATGATCTAGCGGTTCGTCTAGGCGGTAATAAAACTGTTCGTCTTGAAACTATTGTTGAAGGAAAAGATACTTCAGGTATCGAAGTGGGAAATGAAATATGCGATACGGTCTCTTTCAAAGAATGTTTGCTTTCAATATCTTCTAATACTAAAGATAAACTTTTATTCCCATTAGGAAAAGATATTTCTGGTAACGTATTATCTTGTAAATTAGATGAAATGCCTCACTTATTAGTATGTGGTACAACTGGTTCAGGAAAATCGGTATTTATTCATAATATCATCGTATCGCTGATTATGAGAAATCGACCTGATGAATTGAAGTTAATGCTAATTGACCCTAAACGTATTGAATTCATGAAATATCAAGATTTACCACATTTATTATGTCCAGTAATTACTTCAACTGAAAAGGGTAAAGTTGCTTTAATGAAGTTAGTCGATGAAATGGAAAGAAGATATGATCTTTTCGCCGAGAAAGGTCGAGGAGCGTCTAATTATAAAGAATATATGGAAACATGCGAAGAATTCGGTTATGAAAAGATTCCCTATATTGTTATGATATGTGATGAATACGCTGATTTCTTAGCCGATGGTGATCGTGAAGTTCCAAAATACATTCAAAGAATTGCTCAAAAAGCACGAGCGTGTGGTATATACATGGTCGTAGCCACTCAAAGACCTTCCGCCAAAGTTATCACTGGTGAAATTAAAGCTAATATTCCGTCTCGAATTGCTTTAAGTGTTTCTTCACCTTTGGAGTCACGTATCATTATCGATGAGCAAGGCGCTGAAAACTTAATGGGTCGAGGTGACTTATTAGCAAAATTACAAACCAGAAAATCAATGGTTAGAGTTCAAAGTGCTTTCATTGATTCTAAAGAAATTTATCAAGTGTGTGAATTTATAAAACAACAAGCAAAATTTGTCTGTGATCCATATTTCGCAGACTTAACCTTAAAGTCTTCTTCAACTATTAATCAAGTAGGTGATGGCACCCCATTAGGAATGTTTAGAGATTATCATAGTGATCCTAAATTTGAAGAGATTAAGCGTTATGTGATTGCGACTGGAAAATGCTCGGCAACAAAAATACAGACAACATTTGGTATCGGTTTTTCGCATGCTGATGGCATTCTTGATACCCTAGAACAGGATGGAATCATTAGAAAAGACAAAAATAGACGTGTTCTATGTGACAAATATTTAAATGAACAAAATGGAGATACTGGAGATGAATAAATTTGATGAAATATTTAATGCAACTTTAAACAAAAATCATACAATTGAAGTTCATATACATAAAAAATATACGCAAAAATACACCAATCATTTTTATTTATATTGTGATGGGGTGCGCATTTGCGAACTAACAATTAAAGACAAAAGAGAAACGCCTCATCATTTTCACTATACCCTTGAAGATGTTCCAGCTTTAACTATTGGATCTGAGTATAAGATATATGATGACCGCTATTTATCGGCAAATCTTAACATGGATAACTTGCTTAAAAATGAAAAGATTTGTTCTTTATATTATTGTGATGAAGTAATGGGAGCACACCATCACAAATTTTATACTACTTTTAGGGTATTTTCTCCTTTAGCGTCACATGCTTATGTTGTATATTCTAAAGATGGAAAAGACACAATAGTGGCGATGGAAAAAGATACCGATACTGGTGTTTTTCTAACGAGAGTTCAAGGCAATTTAGCTCGTTATAATTATTACTTTGTCGTTAGAATAAATGGCGAATTAGTCTATGCGAATGACCCTTATTGCTTAAGTTTAACGAATCAATCAATGCAAGGGGTTATCGTTGATAAAAATGAAGTTTATGTCGATTTAAATGAATCATATCTTCCAGAATTTACTAATCCTAACGAAGCTATAATTTATGAATTATCAATTCGTGATATGACCTCGATGAAAGGAACTTCGATCCGTCATAAAGGAAAATTCCTAGGATTAACTGAGACATCTTGTAAGTCAAGGAGTAATAATCCAATCGGAATCGATTATATTAAGCACCTTGGAGTAAGCCACGTGCAAATTATGCCAATGTTTGATTTTTGTACCTGCTGTGATGATTATCCACATGAAGCTTATAATTGGGGCTATGATCCACTATATTATAACGCTCCTGAAGGAAGTTATTGCTCTGATCCAGATGATCCTTATTCACGAATCATAGAATTAAAGAAAATGATTGCAGCCTTCCATAAAGCGGGAATAAGAGTGGTAATGGATGTTGTATTCAATCATGTATTTAATTTAGAATCATCTGCGTTTGAAAAACTTTGTCCGTCTTATTATTTCCGTTACCAAGAAGATGGTGCTCCATCTAATGGTTCATTCTGCGGTAATGAATTTAATTCTAATCATCCAATGGCCAAGAAATTCATTATTGACACCTGCTTAATGTGGATAAAAAATTATGGCATAGATGGTTTTAGATTTGATTTAATGGGTCTAATTGATATCGATACAATTAACGAAATAAAATCAAGATGTGAATTAATTAAACCTGGATTTCTCGTTTATGGGGAAGGATGGGATATGCCAACTGTTCTTTCTTCTGAAAAAGCAGCTAAGTTATCAAATTCTCATAAAATGCCTAAAATCGGCTTCTTTAACGATCGCTTCAGAGATGTTGTTAAAGGTAATTCATCCGATTATGGATTAGCAATTAAAGGTTATCTTTTAGGTGATACCAATTACATAGATGGCTTCAAACATTGCTTTGTTGGTTCGATTGCCCCAATAGCGTTTCCACCACTTTTTGTAAATACTAGTCAATCCATCAACTATGTCGAATGTCACGATAACGCTACACTTTATGATAAGCTTAAAATATCTAATTCCAATGAAGATGAAAGTTCAATTTTGAAACGAATTAAACTTATTAATGCTATTACTGTTCTATCATTAGGCGTGTCATTTATCCATGCTGGGCAAGAAATTGGTCTAAGTAAGAAAAACATTCATAATTCTTATAATGCTGGAGATGAGATTAACCACTTCGATTATAATGTTATGGATAAACGCTTTGATATGGTAAATTATATTCATGATGTTATTAAATTAAAGAAATTATTTTCTTTCTTCACGATGAAAGAGAAAAAAGAAATAGAGGAAACAATTTATTTTAAAAACATCGATTTCGGAGCCTTAGAAATAACTTATTCTGGAAAAAAAGTATTGCCATTCCACGAAGTAAAAATGATTATCAATCCAACTACATTTGAATTTGATTATCATTTCGATGGATTTAGAAAAATCTTCGATGAAGATGGATTAAAAGAAGAACAACCAACCATCGACTACTTAAAAATTAAATCAATTTCATTGAACATATTAGTTAAATAATGAAATTGATTCGCAACCCGTTTGGGATTCATCATTAAAATATTAATGTATGATTAAAACGGGGGGTGATGTAAAATGTTAAATCGAGTTTCCATAGTCGGACTCTTAAAAGACATAGATGAAAAAAACTCTTTAGTTAGATACATTGAAGTGAAAAGAAATTACAAAAATTCATCTGGGCAATACGATATTGACTTATTTCCATGTATAATGTGGTCAAAGACTAATAAATGTGAACTTTTTTCTTATCAAAATGGTACGCTTGTTGCCTTAGATGGCCGTCTAGAATTAATTGAAGAGAGAGTCTTGATTATCGTTGAATCGATAACTTACTTATTAGGAAGAAAAATTGAAATAAATACAAGAGGTTCATAAATATGAAATATTTAGGATTTGTTTTTAGGGCAATACCTAAAATTATCGCCCGTTATCCGCGAGTAAATCGCAATTATCATCAAGGTAAAAAACTATCATTCACCAAACGTTACAACGATGCGCGAGAATTAATTGATGTAGTGGATAAAGCCTTACATATGGAATTTATAGTTACAGGAGAATATCCACTTCCTGTCACACCATCGTTTTTGTTAACTCCGAATCATCAATCATTTTTAGATTCGCTTACAATGATTAATATCATGAATCAACCATGTTCATTCGTTGCTAAAAAAGAAGCTAAAAAATATCCAATTGTCGGCAAAGTTTTGTCCTCGATTGATGGTTATTTTATGGATCGTGATGATTTGCGCCAAGAGATGAAAATCATGCAAAAAGTTCGCGCTTCAATTAAAGAAGAAAACAAAAAATGGATTATTTTCCCAGAGGGTACTAGAACTAAAGATAAAGACAAAAAAGTCGGAGCTTTTAAACCTGGTTCATTTAAGATGGCAATGGCTAATAAAGTGAATATCTATCCAGTTGCAATGTGGGGGAGTTTTAGAGTCTTAGATTGCAAGATAAAAATGAAAAAATACCCTATTTATGTTCACTTTTGTAGTCCGGTGACACCTGAAATTTACGAAGGGAAAAGTACCACCGAAGTATCTGAATTAGTTAGAAATTCAATCATTGAACAACTAGAAATCTTAAAAGAAATCGATAAAAATAACTTAAAAAATTTTTCTTAAGTTAATAATTATAAAAATTAAAAACGGATTTTTTGATATATGAATTTCATATATCTTTTTTTATTTTTAATGATGATTAATCCAATGTTTTTCGTAAAAAAATTTATTTAGCAAATTTAGTACTTTTTATATAAATATATAAAAAAATTTGATAAGATAAAAATAAAGGTGAATTAATGTGAATTTATTTGAAAAATTGCCTGATAATTTCTTTTCGATATTGTCGAGTCGAAACAAAAATGTATATGGAATCGCTTTGGTAACACTTTATGAAGCTTTAACTATGTACCGGGCTAGAATAAGAAAAAATGATTATCTCGACTTACTCAAATCACGTTCTGGAGATGATGTCGTCAAATTAACTTTTGACGATGAAGAGCAGGATGAGCAACGACTATTTGCTTCATATGAACCTACATTAGCTAATAAAGCCAATTTTATCTTAAAAAGATTAGTGGATACTGGCTGGGTATATATTGATTATGATATTAAAAATGGTGCCGAATACCTTTTGTTACCTTCATACTCAATTAATATGCTTAAATTGATTTATCAATTTGCTGATGATTCATCGACGCATTACGTATCTTACGTTCATACGACATATTCTGATTTAAAGATGGAAGATGATTTACAAGATGAATCGATGTATCGTACTTTGGATAATGCATATAATAATACTTTAAATTTGGAGATTGAAGTCATTAAGCTCGATAATTCAATTCGTGTTTTTAATAGACAACTAGCGGATATGTATTCTCCAAATGAAGTATTAAAACAGCACTTTGATATTTGCCGTGAAGATGTTGTTAACCCAATTTATCACCCATTAAAAACTCATGATTCAATCACTTTATATCATGGACCAATCGCTTCGATTTTAAAGCGCTGGCTGGAGGTGGATGATGTAAGAGAAAAAATTGTTGCTCAATGTTTAAAAGAAAACAAATTTGTTAAGACTCATGATCAAGCTGAAGAAGATGTTGTAAAAAAGATTAATAAAATCCAAGATATCTACTTTAGATTATCTAACGAGATTAATAATATCGATAAAACACAATCTGATTATATTAAAGCATCAACCGACAAGGTTATATTCTTAAATAATCAAGATAAGACAATCAAAGGTAAATTGGAGAAGATTATTCAAGTCTTAGCGAGAAATATCAATCGCGGTCAAGAAAATAATTACCCATACATCATTAAAGATGTCAATCGTTCGATTCTACTATATCAACAAGGATACCTAGATACCGATTCGATTACTAGACCATATAAAAGACAAGTTAAAATTCCTGGCGAACCTATGCCAATTGACGATTTCGGTCATAACTTTGATGAGAATACTATCAATGTTTTACTTGGAGAAAATCAAAAATATTCTGATGAGCATGTCATGGAATTTATGTCTAAAAATTTTAAAGATAAAGATGTTATCCAAACTAAAGATATTAATATCCAAAACATCGAAGATTTCATATATTTAATCTTAGCGAGTATTAAAGCGACATCACGAGTATCATTCTATGATTTGAATCGTGATGAAAGCAAATTAGATATAAATATCGATATTGATGATTATAACGTCCCAAATTTTGAATATCAGAAGAAGGAGAAATAAAGTTTATGTTTGAAGAACAATATGAAAATTTACGCGTTGCTGAAAAAGAAGATTTTTCACATTGCGTAAATACTCTAATGTTAAAATCGTTTATCCTTAGAGATTATTATGACCGCAACGCAAAGATGATGCGTTCAAGTAAAGAATATTCATTTATTGATCGTAATTTTGACTTGGTAAGCGAATATCTTCAATACTCTGGTTGGATTTTAAATAAGGATTCTAGAAGAGGGGTTATCTCTATTAGTAATGAATATCAAGAGAACCATCTTCGTCTTGATTTAGTGACATCTTTAATTGTATATGGTCTTCGCTATGTATATGAGAATCAAAGAAATGAAGAATCTTTAACTCAAGAAGTATTTTTCACCTCTGCTGAATTAGTTCAAACAATGATGAATCTACATTTATTTAGACCTGATAAAAGGCCTAGTTTTGCCTCATTAGGATCTTGTTTTAGATTCCTTGATTCTCACAATATCATCTCAAGAATATCTGGTGATTTTAAAGAGCGTAATCTTCAATTTTATATCATGCCTTCAATTTTATTTGTAATTGATAATGAAATGATTTCATCAATTTATGAATCAATTGAAACATTACCTGATGATGAAGATGTCGAGACACGTTAGGAGGAGTTTATGAAATTATTAAAGAAATTAAGATTAATTAATTGGCATTACTTTCTCAATTCTAAAATTGATTTTGGAATGATTAATTTTCTTACTGGCGAAAACGCCGCGGGAAAATCAACACTCATTGATGCTATGCAAGTTGTCTTACTTGGTGATACTTCTGGTAGAACCTTCAACAAGGCTGCAAACGAAAAAGCTGGAAGAACTTTAAAAGGCTACTTACGTGGTGAAGTGGGCGATAATGATGATGGATCAAGTAAATATTTACGTTCTGGAAGATTTACCTCCTACATCGCGATGGAATTTGAAGATGATGTTAACAATCAACTATTTACAATTGGAATCGTTTTTGATGTTTATGATGATGGCAGTGAGGAGCATAAATTCTTTTATTTAGAAGATGGCTTTCCTAGCAATGATTTCGTCGCATTAAACGTTCCAATGTCTCAAAAGCAATTACTTGAATACTTTACTCAAAATTATAAGAAAAACGAGTTTGTTTTCTGCGATACTAATGTCCAATATCAATTGTTAATCAAAGAAAAATTTGGTAATTTAAAAGACAAATATTTCTCATTATTTAAAAAGGCGGTCTCATTTACTCCAATTACTAATATTGAACAATTCATCACTGATTATGTTTGTGATGTTCCTAGCGAAATCAATATCGAATCGATGAAAGCTAATATCACTGCCTATGAAAGATTAAAACTTGAGGCGGATGATATGGAGATTAAAATTAAATCTCTTGAAGAAATAAGACGTGTCTATGATGAAATTCTCTCACGCCGTGAAGATCAAAAATTAGCTTCTTATATTTCAAAAAGAATCTCTTATCAATTGCATTTAGATCAGATTTTAGAACTTCAAAGAAGTATCCAAAGTAATGATTTAAGAATTAGAGAAATCGATGATGCAATTCAAGATATTGACCAACATCTCGAAGAGTTTAATAAAGAAAAAGAAAAACTTATCGGTTTCAAAGTGACATCCGATTCATATAAAATGATAAATGATTTAAAGAAATCTTATGCGGATGCAGAAAAGAATGTAAATGATATTGAAAAGAGCTTAGATGGCCTTTATTCTCGTTTAGCAGGATATATCAATAACTTTGCTTCAAGTGCTAGTAAATTGATAATACTCTGTGAAACGTTATTAGATGAAAATAAAGATGAGGCTATCACTGAATATTGTAAAGAGATTTTAGAAATTTCTAATGAAATAAAAAATGATTCTATCTCACTTAAAGAAACCTTAACTAATAAAGAGAATCTGAATAGTGAAGTATTTAAACGCTTCGCCGAAGCAATCAGCAATTTTAGAAATAAAATTAATGAAATATGCGGTAGCGTAAAATCGCGTCTTGCTTCATTAGTCGCCTCATACTCCACTAAAAAGCAACAATTAAATTCATCTGAGAGTGGAAAATCATATGATTACAACTTCATTCAAGTTAAGAACCAACTAGCGCATGCTTTGGAAGATCACTTTCATGAAAAGGTAAAGGTATCCGTATATGCGGATTTAGTCGACATTAAATCAGCAAAATGGGTTAAAGCAATCGAAGGATTTATTTCCTCTCAAAAATTAAATCTCTTTGTTGAAGATAAATATTATGAAGCAGCGAATAAGATTTTACCTGAAATCATGCGTAGAAATAAATATTATCGCACAGGCTTAGTCGATGCAGAAAAATTATACGAACAAAATTTTGAATGCCGTAATAATTCAGTAGCTGAAGAAATTATTACAAATCACCAAGGAGCTAGAGATTATACAAATTTTTTATTAGGTAATATCTTTAAGTGTGAAACTTTTGCTGAAGCAAGAAAATCTGGACGAGGATTATGTCCAGATTGCACTGGTTATCGTAATTTTGCTTCATTTGTTATTCCTGAAGCCAATTATCACTATACTTTAATCGGTAGAACTGTCACTGAAGAAAGTAAAAAAGCCAAGTTAAAAGATTTAGACAGTAGCGGAAAATATATCGAAATATTAAGAAGTTTAACCGATGCCTTAACTTTCTCAAGCCGTTTAGATGTCATGTCTAATAATGAAATTAGCTCTTGTTTAGAAATCTTTGAACGTGGAGAATTATTGCCATCTTTAAAAGATAATCTCAACAAATATAGACGTGAATTAGATGAGGGAATATCTCAAAAATTAAATATTACTGACGCTAAAATAGAACGTATTAATGCTGATATAAAATCATTAGAAGATGAAAGAGAAGGATTAATCATGGAAAAAGGCGCGCTAAAAAATTCAAGCGATTCCATTTCAAATGAAAAAATTCCTTATCAAGTTAAGCAATCGGGATTATTGATGGACGAAATTAAAGATGCCTTCGATGAATCATGGATTAATGAAGTGGGCATGATAGTCTTTAACCAAGAATTAGATGCTGGATCTTCACTTTCTGATATTCGTTTAAAATATGATGATCTATATTCAAAATCACAAAATAAGATGCGTTCATTAACTGGAATGTTTAACGAACTAAGAAAAGATTATATCGTCACTTATAAGATGAGTTATGATATCACAAAAGATAATAACGATGATTTCGATAATGAATTAATCACTTTACGTGATGTAAAATTACCTCAATATCGCTTAAAAATTGAAGACGCGCGTCAAAAAGCTACAAAAGAATTTAAAGATGACTTTATCTTTAAACTTAAAACTTCAATTGAACAAGCTAGAAATCAAATCGATGAATTGAATGAAGCTTTAAAAGATGCAAAATTTGGTCAAGATTCATATGAATTCACCGTTCAGCCAAATCCGCAATATATCGATTATTATAATATGATTACCGATGAATTATTGCTTGAAGTCAATTTAGAAGAGGATGCTTTTATCAATAAGCATCAAGATATAATGGATAATTTATTTAGAATGATTGGTGATGGCACTGAAAGCAAAGACAAATCTTCTGCTATTGCTCAAAACATTGAAAAATTCACTGATTATCGTACATATTTGTTATTTGATTTGAAGGTTAAAAAACCTGATAATCGTTCTTATTCTTTATCACGTAATATCAAAAAGGCTTCTGGGGGTGAAACTCAGACACCTTTCTATATCTCCATTTTAGCCTCATTCTCACAATTATATCGTGTCAAAGCGAATAAGAATATATCCAATTGTACAAGATTAGTCGTATTCGATGAAGCCTTCTCAAAAATGGATAGAAACAGAATTATCGAAGCAATTAAAATTCTAAAACAATTTGACCTCCAAGTCATCTTATCCGCACCACCAGAAAAAGTTAGTGATATTTCACAAATCGTGGATCAAACATTGATTGTCACACGTCATGGTAATCGTTCATTTATCGATCCATATAAGATAAAAGTGAGGAATTCATAATGAGAATTACTAGCTTAATAACTTATTTAGATGGTAGTATGTTAACTAATGATATCGTTTACTTCTTTGCTGTTCTAGTATCTTTATTTATCATTTTTTGGACATTTATAACTATTGGACGCCACCTATCAAAAATTGCAACATTTTCATTATTTATCTTCGTTGCATCACTTCTTAGTATCGTTTATCAAAATAGATGGGCAGAAATGATAACTTGGTTAAATATTGGAGAGGCCTTACAAAATATAATTCATGTTATTACTTTACCATTTTATTACCTTTATACAGGCTTCAGTGTTACTATTATATCATTATTTAATTTAATGAATAACGCTTCAGTAACTGAAGTGGTAACAAATGTTTTATCTAATTATATCTTTATCGCAGTTTTTCATGGTGTTCTTTGCCTATTTAATATGTTGGTATTTAGAAAGCGCAAGAAAAAAGCTGTTAAACCAAGCGAATATGATTATTAATAAAAAGGATTATGCATTAATTAAAAAAATAGATTAATTGCATAAACCTTTTTTTGATTTAAAATAAAAATTATCTTATAATTATAATATGAAAAGCGAAAACATTAGGGTAAAGCAATTAAAAACCTTAAAAATTAACTATTTTTTTCTCATATTAGTTTATGGATTAATTTTGACTATCATCTTTTTGGGATTATTTATTTTATTAGTTTATATAAGATATAAGCATATTTATTTTACTATAATGTTTTTTACTGATCCGACATTCTTTATTTGGCTTTTTATATATATCGTTTTTTTAACTACTTTAAATTGTATTTTAATTAGAATCTTCAATCATCGATATAAAGATAATTATATTGAGTATTTGTTCAATGAATGTAAGCTCGATGAAATTTATTTTTTTAAGAAAAATGATGTTAAAAATAAAAAGACTTATAAGGCGGTTGAGAACTTATTTTCAATAAAGAAAATTAAAAATATCAGTTCATATTCTAATGCCTCTAGCAAATACATTTTAGAAATAAATAACATCACCTATAAAGGGAAAGAAATGCGACATCATGGATGCCTTTTCTCCATAAATTTTGATCATTCTTCAAATGGTTTTCTTGCTTTAAGTAAAGAATTAAAAAAGAACTACGATAATGAAAACATCCTTAATTTTGGCTTTTCCAATAAGAGTTTACTAAAAAGATATTGCATGTTTTCAACATTTAAAAATTATTCTTATATCTTAGAAAATAATGTTTATGGAGCAAAGATTATCTCATTAGAAAAATATCTAAATCGCGACATTGAATTAGTGCTTGAAAATGATAATTTATACATTTTTATTCGCGGTTATCAAATTGTCCTTGAGGATTCACTATTTAAAATCATCAACGATCAACGGTTTGAAGATAAAATACAAGCGATGGAATCTTTACACAAACTTACCTTTGGACTCATTGAAATGATCTATGACATTTTTATAAATGAACGAATTGAGTATTGATTATAAATTAAATGTGAAAAATATATTTACATAGTTGACTAATCAAAATTTGTAAATTAAACTATTTTTAGCTGACAAATATTAGTTATCTTATTTTTATTGTAGAGAGCATTTGGTTGGTGAAAAAATGCATAAAAGGATAATGAACTCATTGTCTAAAAAGGCTCGTTTGCTGCGTTAAAGTTTAATGAAGTGCGAAATTATTTTCGAATTAAGGTGGTACCGCGCGCAAGCGTCCTTAAATAAGGTACTTTTTTTATTTTAAAGGAGAATTTATGGGTTACGATTATAAAAATATTGAACAAAAGTGGCAAAAATATTGGGAAGAGCACCATACATATTTTTGTGATACTTCAGACTTTAGTAAGCCTAAATATTATGTGTTAGATATGTTTCCATATCCATCTGGACAAGGCTTACACGTCGGCCATCCTGAAGGCTATACCGCGTCAGATATCATGGCAAGAATGAAGAGAATGAAAGGTTATAATGTCTTACATCCAATGGGATTTGATTCATTTGGTCTACCAGCTGAACAATATGCGATGAAAACAGGTAATCATCCTGGGGAATTTACTTATCGAAATATTGATAATTTTAGACGTCAAATGAAGATGATTGGTTTTTCATACGATTGGTCAAAAGAAATTGCCACGACCGATGAAGATTATTACAAATGGACTCAATGGATATTTTTAAAAATGTATAAAAAAGGCTTGGCTGAAATAAACGAAATTCCTGTAAACTATTGTCCTGAACTTGGAACAGTTTTAGCCAATGAAGAAGTAATCGATGGCAAGTCTGAAAGAGGTGGATATCCTGTAATCCGTAAGCCTATGCGTCAATGGGTATTAAAAATAACCAATTATGCCGAGAAATTATTAGAGGGTTTAGACGAGTTAGATTGGCCTTCTTCAACCATCGAAATGCAAAAAAACTGGATTGGTCGTTCTGAAGGAACTGAAGTTGACTTTACAATTCAAAATACTCCATATGTATTTTCAGTATTTACCACCAGAGCTGATACCTTATTTGGTTGTTCTTATTGTGTCTTAGCTCCTGAACATCCACTGGTTGACAAAATCACCACTCCAGAACAAAAGGACTTAGTCAATAATTATCGATGCTGTTGCGCTAATAAATCTGATATGGAAAGAACTGAGTTAAATAAAAATAAAACTGGTGTTTTCACAGGTGCATACGCTGTCAATCCTATTAACAATGAACTTGTACCTATCTGGATTGCTGACTATGTCTTAGCTAGTTATGGCACAGGAGCGGTTATGGCAGTTCCACCACACGATCAACGCGATTATGAATTTGCTAAAAAATATAATTTGCCATTAAAACCAGTTATTGAAGGTGATATTTCAAATCATGCTTATGAAGATGATGGTAAACATATTAACTCATCATTTATCAATGGTCTAAATATTAAAGATGGTAAAAAAGCGATTACCGATAAATTAATTGAATTAAAAAAGGGAAGATTAAAAGTAAATTATAAACTCAGAGATTGGTTATTCTCCCGTCAAAGATATTGGGGTGAGCCAATACCTCTAATTTATATGGAAGATGGAACAATTAGAGCCTTGGCTGAAGATGAACTACCACTTACTCTTCCTCAATTAGATGATTTTTCACCATCGAAAACAGGTGAATCTCCGCTTGCGAACGCTAAGGATTGGTTAAATGTCACCATCGATGGTGTTAAAGGCCGTCGAGAGACAAATACCATGCCTCAATGGGCGGGCTCTTGTTGGTATTATATCCGTTATATTGATCCCCATAATAAACAAGCTCTTGCAAGCAAAGAATTAATTGACCATTGGCTTCCTGTCGATTTATATATCGGGGGTGCTGAACATGCTGTTTTACACTTATTATATGCAAGATTCTGGCATAAATTCTTATATGACGAGGGTATTGTATCATGCAAAGAACCATTTAAAAAACTTTTCCATCAAGGAATGATTCTTGGTGAAAATGGAGAAAAAATGTCTAAGAGCTGTGGTAATGTTATTAACCCAGATGATGTCGTTAATAATTATGGCGCTGATACTTTACGTTTCTATGAGATGTTCATGGGGCCACTTGAAGCCTCATTACCATGGTCTTGCACGGGATTAGATGGCTCAAAAAGATTCTTAGACCGCGTATATCGTTTGTATACTGATGAAGAATTAAAGAAAAAGATTACTGATGATAATAATGGTGAATTAGATTATGTTTATAATTTTACCATAAAAAAAGTCGATAACGATTATGAACACTTACAATTTAATACCGCTTTAAGTCAAATGATGGTTTTCATAAATGAATGTTATAAAGCTAAGCAAATATATCGTCCATATTTAGTTAATTTTACGAAGATATTTGCCTGTGTATGTCCACATTTAGGACAAGAATTATTCAATCTTATCGGTGAAGAAGGACTGATTGATTATACACCTTGGCCAAGTTATGATGAATCTAAACTTGTTAAAGACACAGTTGATATTGCCGTACAAATCTGTGGCAAAATGCGTGGCATTATAAAAGTTAACTATGATGAAGATGAAAAAAGAATTGAAGAAATTGCCTTAGAACAAGATTTTGTCAAATCACGTATTGAAAATAAGACAATTAAGAAAATCATCGTAATTAAAAATAAAATTATCAACATCGTTGCAATCTAACATTTTTCGACATTAAAAAAATTGATAATATTATCATGATACAAGTGGAAATTATTAAAAGTCATGATGAAAATCAATTAGTTAGCGATATAAACTATTTTTTACAGCAATTAGAAGAGCATTTATATATCGATATAAAATACTCTTCTTTTTTGGTTAATAAAGAAGATAATACTTATCTTTATTCAGCGCTTATAATATATCGAGTTGAGTAGTTTAATTTTTTGAATATATTTCTTTAAACCTTTTTCAAATTGCATTAAAATAAAATTATGAAGAAATCAATTATTTTATTATCATCGTGTTTATTTTTATGTGGTTGCAATAATGAGGTCTCATCCTCAAATGAGAATAAAACCTTTTTATCTAACGATATTCAAGAATTAATATCTTTTAATGGCGATAATCCTCTAGATTATCCATTTGAACTAGATAAGCAAATCAACAAGTCTTTAACCCATGAAAATTTTTATGTTGTCACGGTGACAATCGCATATAAAGAAGTGGCAATTAACAATTTTAAATCGATTGTCATTCCATATAGCCTTAACATAATTGAAGCTTCAAATCTTGTTGCTAACGTCGGTTATAGCGATGAAAAATATACTTTGGGAAGCAAAGATTCTTCAGATCCATTTACCTTTCCGGGATTTCGTATTTCTTACTTGACCAAAGATAATGAAGATGGAGTTAAAATATTAGTAAAAGGTGATGATTGTAATTATAAATTTTCTTATCAAGAAATATAAGAATTGTTCAATTTATAGTAAATATAGTTGCATAAATTTAGTGAAAAAAGTTAAAATAACTTATAGAGCAAAGAGGTGATTTAAATGTCAGAATATGTATACATTCAAAACTACGCTAGAAGAGGTACTCTAGCAATTTCAAATAATGTTTTTGACCAAATTATTTCGATTGCAATTGAAAAAATTAAAGGGGTTAGATTAAAGAAAAATAATGAGAAATTTTCATTTTTTCTTCATAAACCTATCCACTGCGAAATAAAAGATGGAGGAGTAAGCGTCGATGTAAATGTCGTTATCTCCAAAGATGTGAATGTTAACGATGTCTGTCTGGCTATTCAAGAAGAGATTGCTTATGCGATTTCCTCAACTACCGAATTTGTTCCATTCGCAGTTAATGTTAAGGTTATCGGAATAGAGTAAGATTCTCTTACGCTATATCATAAAGTAATTTTTATGCCTTATCTTTATCAAACAATTTTACTAATTTTTAAAAGCATTATCTAAATATAGTTAATAGGATAGAAGTATGTTAAGTAGAAATCAAGAACAAGAAAAAGTCATGTTTATAATTTATCAAGTCTTATTTTTGAGTCGTCTTGAAAAGCAATACGATATTCAAAATATTATTGAAGAAACATTGGAACTTCCATATGATGAGGTTTCCGTTTTTATCAAAGAAGTATCAATAAAAGTCATCAAACATCATCAAGAAATAAAAGAGATAATTGAACCAAATTGCCTTTCATGGAAGTATGAAAGAATCAACTTAATAATTATTTCAATTTTAATGTTAGGAATTGGTGAATATAAATTTGTTGGCGATGTAGATAAATCAATTATCATCGATGTTTGCGTCAAATTAGCGAAAAAATATGGTGATGAACGCGATTACAAATTCGTAAATGCCTTATTAGATAAAGTGCTATGAGTGATTATTTAACCGTTACTAGATTAAATCAATATATTAAGTCCATTGTAGAGAGTGATTATTCATTGATGAACATTACTTTGCTAGGAGAAGTATCATCTTTAACTAAGCACTACACTGGACATTTTTATTTTACCTTGAAAGATGAAAACTCCCAGATTCGCTGCATGATGTTTTCACAATATTCTTCACGCCTTAGTTTTAACTTAAAAAATGGTGACCAAATATTAATTAATGGCTATGTGGGTGTATATGATAAAGGTGGAACTTATCAAGTATATTGTCGAAGTATATCTTTATATGGTGAAGGGCAATATCTTTTAATGTTATCAAAATTAAAAGAAAAATTGCAAAAAGAAGGAATATTTTCAAAACCGAAAAAAGCGATTCCTTTGATACCACATCGAATCGGTTTATTAACCGCCTCAACTGGCGCGGCCGTTCATGATTATATAAATACTATCAATAGTCGTCTTAAAACCGATATTTATCTATTTCCTTGCTTAGTTCAAGGTGAAGATGCTCCTAAAAGCATAATAAAAGCTCTTGATAACGCGATAAATTATGACTTAGATTTAATTGTTATCACTCGTGGAGGCGGTTCTAAAGAGGACCTTAGATGTTTTAATGACGAACTTCTTGTTCGTAAAATATACGAACTAGATATCCCTTTAATCAGTGCCGTTGGACACCAAATTGATACCACTTTAATTGACTATGTTTCGGATAAAGTTTGTATAACTCCAACTGATGCGGCCAATAACTCCATTGCAAAAAAGGATGATTTAGCTCTTCTAATTAAGCAATATGAGGCCAATATAAAAATGTCAATAACTCATAAAATTGAGAAAATAAGTGAAAAATTAATGATGATTGATCGTAATATTGAAGCATATTCGCCTAGAAAAAAACTAAAGCTTTTAAATAATCATATTCAAAGCGTAAGTCAAAATTTAGATAAGTTGATTTTAAATCGACTGACTTATCAATTACAAAAAATGGATATGCTTAATAAACATCTAAAGCAAAATATTGAAAGTAATTTAAAAAGGCGTCTTCAATTATTGAAGATTCTAAATAACAAACTAGAATATTTAAACCCTAACAATCTCTTAAGTAGTGGTTATGCAATTATCGAAAATAATGATCAAGTTATAACTTCCACGAAAGATGTAAAAATTGATGATGTTATAAAACTAAAATTGAGCGATGGGCACATTCAAGCTCGAGTAATAAAAATAGGAGAGAAAAAATAAAATGACATTTGAGGAAAAATTAAAAAAATTAGAGTCATTAGTGGCAAAATTAGAAGATGAAACTATCGGTCTTGATGAAACAATTAAATTATATAATGAAGCCAAAGAACTTTCTGCTTCACTAAATAATGAATTAAATGAATCTATTAAGAAGATGTCATTTATCGTCGAGGGAGACAAAGTTGTTCCTTTCGATGTTGAAGAAAATGCTAAAAAAGATATTTAGTATTAGATTAGTATATATTTAGTAGTTATATAGTAGATATAATTAATAATTTTAACTATAAATATTTATTTAAAATAAAAAATTTTTTATAATTAAGATATGTTAGAACATTTAGGAATTAAAAATTTTGCGATTATTGAAGATTTGGATGTTGATTTCCCAAAGGGGTTCATCGCTTTAACTGGTGAAACTGGCGCAGGAAAATCAATTATTATTGACGCGCTCAGCTTATTGATAGGGGAGCGTTCTTCTTTTGAAAAGATTCGCCACGATAAGCAAAAGGCGCTTATTGAAGGCATATTTCATCTTGATAACGCTCAAAATAAAGCTCTAGTAGAAGATATCCTCCAAGATACAATCGAAGATGATACGCTAATTATATCTAGAACGCTTGATATTAACCAAAAAACTCAAATACGCATAAATAATCAGCTTACGACTTTATCGACGCTTAAACGTCTTTCTAACGTTTTAATTGATATTCATTCTCAACAAAAAGATGCATTTTTCTTACACCAAGAAAATCAGTTATCGTTGCTTGATCAATTTATCAAAAAAATTGCCTCTAAAGACGAGATTTATATTTATGATAAATATGAAGATTCATATTCAAAATATCTTGATTTAAAAAAGAAAATTGCCGCCTTTAATGATAAACATAATAATTTAGAGGATGTTGAAACCATTAATTATCAACTTCAAGAATTAGAAAAAGTCGACATTAAGCCGAATGAAATGGAAGATTTAGAGCAAGAAAAACAAAAATTGAATAATTTATCGCGTTTAACTGACCGTTTAGAAAGCTTTTTAGCATCATATTCACAATTAAGAACTGCTTTATATGATGCAAAAAAAAACTTATCGTATCTTGATGATGAAGATTTTGTCTCTTTAAGTGAACGATTTAATGATCATTATTACGAATTAGAGGATATTTATTCTACTATAAACGATAAATACGAGTCTTTATCGGATATGAAAAATCGTCTCAATATTATTAATGATCGCTTGTTTTTATTACATTCTTTAAGAAAGAAATATGGCTATACTTCTCAAGATATTATCGATTATTATGAAAAGTTAAAAGAGATGCTTGATATTATCACTAATTTTGAATCTGAACAGGTAAAATTAGAAAATGAATTAAATAAATTAAGGCTTATATTAAATAAAGATAGCGATAATTTATCATCATTAAGACAAAAATACGCGCCGATTTTATCAAGGCAAATCAATAAGGAATTAAGCGATTTAAAATTGAATAATGCCGAATTTAAGGTGGATATTCAATATGAAGATTCATATTCATCAACTGGCAATAATAAGATAACCTTTTTATTAAAAGCCAATGCTGGAAGTAATTTCTTACCATTGGATAGAACCGCTTCTTTAGGTGAGACTAGTCGATTAAATTTAGCTCTTAAAACAGTTTTCAACGATTTAAACCCTAAAGACACCATTGTTTTTGATGAAATAGATATTGGAATTTCTGGAAATATCGCCTCTTTAGTCGCTGAAAAAATGAAAAAAATATCATCATTTACCCAAGTTATTACAATTTCTCATTTACCTCAAGTATGTGCGAAAGCAGATTATCATTTTTCAGTCGAGAAGCAAGTAATTAATGGAGAAACATATTCAAATATTAAAATGTTATCACACGAGGAAAGAGTACATGAAATCGCTAAGATGCTATCTGCAGAAGACATTTCAGAATCATCATTAATAGCGGCGAAAGAATTACTTGATAAATAATATTCTTTCCCAATTAACGTTGTTTATTCAGCAAATAATCACTAATACTAAGAACGAAAGGAGTAAAACAAATGAAAAATTTCGGACTTTTATTAGCGATTATTTTTTTATCAGCAGCTTCACCAGTGCTAGCTAATGCTTTAATGTTAGTTCCAGGAGGAGAGAATATCGCTTTTGAAATTTATTCAGACGGAATAATCGTCACTGGTTCATATAATGTTGACTATCTCGAATCAAACTATAACCCTAATCGTGATTCAGATATTATAAAAGGCGATATTATTTATCAAATAGGGGATAAAAGAGTTACAGATTTAAAATCTTTTACCAGTGAATTTTACCGTTATAAAGATGATGGAATATTGCCTTTAATGATAAAAAGAAGCCAAAATCAGTATTATCGTGAATTACGTTTAATCAAAGATGATAACTCATATAAAACTGGTTTATATGTCAAAGAGAGGATTTTAGGGATTGGAACTGTATCTTTCTATGATCCGGTTAATAAGACTTACGGAGCTTTAGCACATGAAGTATATGATGATGACACAGCTTCAATTATTGATGTTAGAGTGGGCGCTATATATTTAGAGGAAGTTGAATCCATCACGCCATCAAAAGATGGTGATGTCGGTAGCAAAAATTGTGATGTAGATTTAGAAGATCCTATTGGCGATATCATCGATAATACTTCATTTGGTATTTTTGGAAATATTGATGAAATTCCATCTTCATACGAAATGATAGAAGTAGCTAATGTCGAAGATATAAAACTTGGAAAAGCTATCATTCGAACGTGTGTAAAAGATGATAAATTAGAGGATTTTGAGATTCAAATCACTGCGTTAAAAAAACAAAAGCAAATGGATATCAAAGGAATATCTTTTACTATCACCGATGAAGACCTACTTCAAATTGGGGGAGGAATTTATCAAGGAATGTCCGGCTCACCAATTATTCAAGATAACAAATTAATTGGCGCAGTAACGCATGTAAATGTTAATAATGTCGAAACTGGATATGGAGTATATATGCAATATATGTATCAAAAATCACTAGAAAGTTTCGCGTAATTCGACAAAAGTATCATAAAATCTAAGCGAAATATCTATAATTCTAAGCAGAATTCTTGGTGTTTCGCTTTTTTATCATCTTAGTCTTATTTTTATTCCACAAAAATATCAAAAGTATTATAATCTTTCTTAGGGTACAAAAAGAAAGGTATAAGAATGAAAAAGAAAGGTGTTTTTGTAGTAGAAAACAACAAAGATTTATTGGCAACAATAGGTCGTAATATAACTTCGTGTGAGGACTTATATTTGATTGGTAGTGCATCAAATGGTAAGGACGCTCTCATTCAATTAAAAACATTAAATGATGTCGATGTTATATTATTAGAGCTAGTATTACCAGTTATGGATGGGTTCTCATTATTAAATGAGTTAAATGCGTTTTACGCAAGTAAAGTCAATCGTCCATACATTATAGTTAATTCAGGATTGGTAAATCAGAACATTTTAAGTATGATTACTACTTTAGGAGCTAATCAATTTATCTTAAAACCTTATGATATGTCAACTTTGATTTCTAATTTGCGTCTAGCTAACGCTACTATTAAACCCGAAGTTCCACATCAAGATAATCTTGAAAAGCAAATCACTTCTTTATTAAGAGAAGTGGGAATTCCTGCTCACATTCGTGGATATAATTATCTTAGAACAGCAATTACTTACTCCTATAATAATTCTGATTATATCGGACAAGTAACAAAAGTTCTATATCCTGAAATCGCTAGGAAATATAAAACAACCGGCTCGAGAGTGGAGCGAGCAATACGTCATGCGATTGAAGTCGCATGGAACAGAGGAAACATTGACACAATTGATGAGATTTTCGGTTACACAATATCCTCATCAAAGGCTAAACCAACTAATTCAGAGTTCATTGCAATGATTGCTGATTATTTAAATGTTGAAAATCGCCAGAAGGTTTCTGTATAATATAAGTAGTCCAAGTTTCTGTATAAATCAAAATCTATCTTCCTAGGAAGGTAGATTTTCTTATTTTATAGAAACATTTTGTGATATAATTACATTGTGAGGAAATTATGAGACGCGTTATAATTCATATCGACATAAATCAGTTCTTTGTTGCTGTAGCTAGACTAGAAGATCCTTCACTAATTGGTAAGCCAGTTGTAGTCGCTGGTGATAATCGTCGTGGAATCGTCTCTACCGCCTCATATGAAGCAAGAAAATATGGCATAAGTTCTGCGATGCCAACATATATGGCTAAAAAATTGTGCCCTCAATTAATAATTAGGCCGGTTACTTTTGATTTATATCAAAAAAAATCACGTGAATTATTTGATTTTTTACGACAAAATTATACTTCACAAATCGAAATAGTCTCTATAGATGAATGTTATATGGACATAACTGATTTAATAAAAAATGAAGTTTCTCCATTAAATTATTTAAAAACTCTTCAACAAAGGATTCTTTCTAGTACTAAGCTTGAAGTATCAATAGGAGTGGGACCAACAAAATTTTTAGCTAAAATGGGATCTGATTATAAAAAACCTTTAGGAATCACTATAATTCGTAAGCGTGATATAAAAAGAATATTATATCCATTAGATGTCAAAGATTTCTATGGAATAGGAAAGAAAACAATTCCGCGGCTTAATGATATCGGAATAAAAACCATTAAAGATCTCGCAAATAATTCATCATATGAATTAAAAAAAATACTCGGAACTTTTTATGTCACAATGAAAAAATGGCTCAATGGAGAGGGTGATGATGTCGTAGATCCAACACCTTCAGATCCAAAATCAATTTCTTCTACGTCAACATTTTTATATGATACCAATGATTATGAAGAGATTACTAATCAATTAAAAGAAAGGGCTCAAGAAGTTGCTTACCAAGCCCAATATGATAAAAAAGTTGGAAAGACAATTACTTTGATCATAAAAGAAGCATCTTTTAAATCAATAAGTCGTTCAATTACAATAAATAAGCCGATTAACTCATTTTTAGACATCTACAGCAACGTTATGAAATTATTTGATAAATATTTCGATAACCAATATATTCGTCTTGCAGGAGTCGGATTATCAACACTTATCGATAAAAAAGATTTCTTTGTACAAATATCATTATTTGATCAACAACAAAATCAAAAAGAGTGTCGGACAAAATTACTAGTCAATCGCTTAAATCAAAAAGCAAACAAAAAAATATTTAATGTCGCTTCCGCTTTAAACGAGGATTCAAAATGAATTTCAATGATGCTAAAGAACAATTTATAATCAGTTGTATTGTAGAAAAAGGTCTTCAAGGACAGACTATTTCTTGCTATGAAGAAGATTTAAAGCAGTTTCAATTATCATTAAAAGAGAATATAGATGATGTTTCTGTGCTTAAAGAAGAAGATATTTCACATTTCATCGCCTTATCATCAAATGAGGGAAAAGCTATTAGTACTATTTTAAGAAGAGTATCAACAATTAAATCATTCTATATCTTTCTTCAAAAAGAAGGATTATTAAATATAAAGTTAGATATAATCGATCTTCCAAAAAAGCTTCAACATTTGCCAACTGTCTTATCTTTTGAAGAGGTGGACGAACTCTTAAATCAGCCAGATATGAGCAAAAATGATGGAATTAGAAATCGAGCAATGCTTGAAGTGATGTACGCCTCTGGGCTTCGTGTCAGCGAATTATTATCAATGGAGAAGAAAAATCTTTCATTGGAGAAAAAAATGATTAGAATTTTTGGAAAGGGCGCTAAAGAGAGATATGTTCCAATATCTGATTTTGCTATGGAATATCTATTAAAATACATAAATGAAGTAAGAAACCATTGCAAAAAGCGTGATAGTAAATATATATTTATCAATGAAGAGGGAAAACCATTATCAAGGCAGTTTTTCTGGAAAACCATAAAAAAATATGCTTTACAAGCTGGAATTAGCGATAATGTAACTCCCCATACATTAAGACACTGTTTTGCAACTCATCTTTTAGAAAATGGTGCAGATTTAAGAGCGGTACAAGAAATGCTAGGTCATTCAAGTATTAATACAACTCAAATATATACTCATGTTTCAACAAAAAGAATACGTTCAGCTTATGATTTATATATGAAATAGTGAGTTATAGAAAGGAAAAAAACTATGAAAAAATATAAAAGAGTATTTATGATTGTTTGTGACTCCATGGGAGTGGGGGAAGCTAAAGATGCCGAAAAATTCAATGATTCTGGAGCGAACACATTGCTTCATATATCAGAAATTTATCCTTTAAACATTCCTACATTGAACTCGTTAGGAATTAATGATATTAATCCAGCAATAAAAGGAACTAGCAAAGTTATACATCCTCATTCTTATATCAGTAAAATATCTGAGCAATCTAATGGCAAAGACACCATGACTGGTCACTGGGAAATGATGGGAGTATTAACAACAAAGCCATTTAAAACATTTACTGAGACTGGATTTCCTCAATCATTAATTGATGAACTAGAGCTAAAATCAGGTCATAAATTTGTTGGTAATTATTCCGCATCTGGGACGCAAATTATAAAAGATCTTGGTCCTGAATGTCTCAAGACCAATAATATGATCTTATATACTTCCGCTGACTCAGTTCTTCAAATTTGCGCAAACGAAGAAAAAACTCCAATCGAGGAACTATATCGAGTATGTGCAATAGCGCGGGAAATTTGCATGAAGGAAGAGTATAAAGTGGGAAGAGTAATCGCTCGTCCTTATATAGGTAATTCAAGTGAAACTTTTAAACGAACTCCACGTCGTCATGATTATGCTTTAAGTCCTTCTTCATATACTTATATGGAAACCTTAAAAGATAATAATTATAGCGTAATCTGCGTTGGGAAAATTGGTGATATTTTTAATGGTGTCGGAGTAAGTGAAACATATAAAACTGTCTCAAATCATAATGGAATGGAGATAACAACATCAATTGCAAAGCAGAGAGATTTTCAAGGCTTATGCTTTGTTAATCTAGTTGAATTTGATTCAGAATATGGTCATCGCCGTAACCCTGAAGGATATGGTAAATGCATTGAGGAATTTGATTGTGACTTAAAAGAATTATTAGAATATTTAAATGAAGATGATCTTTTAATTATAACCGCTGATCATGGTAATGACCCAACATACAAAGGCTCAGATCATACTAGAGAAAAGATTCCTTTTATAGCGTATTCAAAGCAAATTAATGATGGTCGTTTTATTGAAGAACATAATTCATTTGCTGACCTTGGATATACCATAATCAAGAACTTTAATTTAGAAAAAGTAGAGCCTCAAATAGGTTCATTAATTAAAGAATTGTTAGATTAAATTGCAATTTTGATTAAATGTAAAAAGTTAGCTCATATGGGCTAATTTTTTATTTATAATTAATTTTAGTACTATATTAGTATATATTTAGTATATTAAGAGTATTATTAATATGCAAACAAACTGTGGATAACTATCAACAATCCGATGTTTCAGGAGTTTATTATCAATAACATCTGTTGATAAAAATACCTAAAAACCGGTAAAATTCATTTATTGGTTTACATAATGTACATTATGCGAAGTTATACACAATTTGAAAATTTAAAGTATTTATTGCCAAATCTATGTTTAAAGTCATTATCGCCTGATTTGTTTTAAAATTTTGGTTGATTCACTTCTCCAAGCTAAAAAAATAGTATATATGCCGTTTTTAACATTTACCACATATATACTATTTATATACTAATTATATACTAACTAATAATATCCTATAAAATCGATAATAATACTTTTACATTATTCATACACGCTAAATCAAGGTTATTGACTGAGTCATCAGCGTTATGTTTTTTGAAAACCAAATCTGAAATTGAACGAATAACAATGAATGGAACTTTCATCAAGTATGCACTCTGCCCCACTGATGCTGATTCCATTTCCACACACATCGGCGCAATACGTTTTATAGATACACTTTTGACATTTTTTCTGGTGATAAAACTATCTCCTGAAGCAATAACTCCACTATGTACTTTAAATGTTTTATCATGATAGATTACTTTGTTATTTAAATACTCCATATCGCATTCGTAGGCTAATGGAAAGCCCGGAACTTGACCCAATTCATAATTAAACGCTGTCGCATCAACATCATGATATATAACCTTATTGGCAATTACTATATCACCAATTTTTAAGCGTCTATCAACTCCTCCAGAAGTACCGATGTTAAATATTCTTTTAATATCATAAGTTTCCGATAATTTACCTAAATAAAAGGCAGTAGATACCTTCCCAACTCTCCCTCTTAACGCGAGATAATCATTATCATTTTTATTAAAATAATAAGCCTTTTCTCCTTCAATATTAATGATAGAATAATCGACATCTAATCCTGATAAAAAGTATTTAAACTCCTCATCCATAGCGATGATGATAATACTTACTTTTTGCTTATCCATTCTTATTGACTTTCTTAATTAATGAATCTAAATCAACTCTTTGACGCTCACTTTCAATAAATAAATGAATAATTATGTCCTTTAAATCGATTAAAATCCATGGATCTTTTTCAGTTCCCTCTACATGGCAACTTTCTTGTCCTAATTTTTCTTGGACTTCAACACAAGCATCAGCAAGAGATTTTCCATGTCTAGTGTTCATCATTGTTGCAACTATGATATATGAGCAAATTGGTGAGGTAGTACTAACATCATAAACAACAATATTGCTCGCTTTTTTCTCATCTAATACTCTTTTTATTAAATCTAATTTTACCTCTTCCATTACTCTTTTCCTCCTAAATATTCTTTTATGCATTCATCAGTTAATTGATTATGATAGTTAATATTTTTTGATTTAAAATAGATAATATTATCTTTTAACACCTGAATGAATCCAACTTTATAGTTTTGCATGCATAAATCAATTAATTTCTTTGAATCCCAGCCTCGAATTGGATCAATCTTATCTGAGGCGTATATCACCATCGCTAAAGCTGATAAATTAGAATATCCTGTCGCGTGATATTTAATTGCCTTAATAATTTCATCATCTTCAATCTTAAATATATTTTTAGCAATTATAGTTGCTAAGAACTGATGATACGCCCATTTATCAACTAGTTTAAATTCTTCAGGAAAATACTTTTTCATCATTTTTTCCGTATCTTCATCACTTAATCCTTTTGCGATATCATGAATCAAGCCCGCTTGATAAGCTTTAAAGGCGTCTAAGCGATTATTTTTAGCAATTTGATAAGAAAGATTAGCCACTGAAAAACTATGTTCCATGCGCTTTTCTGAGATGTAATTTTTAAGAATGCCATAATAATATAATTTGTGTTCATATATATAATCTAAAACAGCTTTAGGGCAATCTAAGCTATTTAAATAACGAATTTTTGTCGACGAAATGTCATATTCTTCGCTTTCTAATAATACACAAGAATAATCTTGCATATTTTTACTATTAAGCGGATAACCCGCTCTTCTAAAGACCACAAATTGAACCATCTTTGCTAATTCATCAATTTTATACCATCTATCTAATACTTCAAGTTGATCAGAACCGATTAAATAGTAATATTTTCTACTCTTAAACTTTCCCATTTTTTTAATGGTGTTATATGTATAGTTCTCTTCTTCTTTTGATTTATATTCAATGAGACTCACTTTAAATTCTGGTAATTCTTTTAAGGCTAATCTCAGCATTTTTAATCGATCAGAAGCCGAACAATTCGGAATTTTCCAACGTGGATTTCTGGCTAATATAAAATATCCTTTATCAATTTGCAACATCTGATAGGCTTTTTTAGCTAACTCTAAATGAGCGTTATGAATTGGATCAAAAGATCCTCCAAATAATAATACTTTTTTCATTGAATCTCCTATCTTGGAAGTTTTATCTTCGGTTCTTTAAGATTTTTTCGATATAATACAATAACCCCACCTATTATTTGAATGACTTCAGCATATAATTTTTGTGATAATTCTTCAGCGATATCACTTTTATCAATAGCGACATTTTTGTTTAAACAAACCTTTATTAACTCATATTTATCTAATGCGTTAGATAACATTTCAATTAAGGAATCCGTCACTTCATATTTGCCAATTTGATATTTATTCTCGCAAGTATTGGCTAAACTTTTTAAATATTTTACTTGATTCTTATTTAACATACTTCTATATTTTACATTCACGAATTATCACTGCCACTCCTCTAGGAGCGTAAATTCGCATATTTTGTCCCTTTCCTTTTACTTTAATCCATAATAATCCTGAGATGACGATATCAACATCTTCATTTGGCAATTGAATATCATTAGCTTCTAAATCGCTTAACATTTTTATGTTGCGATCAATTAATCGAAATTGTTTATTCTTAATCATATTGTTAAATACTCTCTCTGAATTTTCTAATTTTGACCTAGTAAGATTAAAATCGTTGCTAAGATATATAATCAAATTAATCTTATCACCATCCAATACATCAATTTTAGCAATATTTTCGACTAAAATTGATTGTTTGCTCTGCAATTGATATACCCGAGGTTTAATCTCTTTTCGCGGCAAAATGTATTTGATTAATTTTTTATCAGCATGTGCAAATATCGAACTTTTAAGTAAGACACCTGGTGTATCATAGATGTAAGTCTTATCGTCAATTGGCATGCTGATAACATCTATTGTCGTTCCCGGATAAGGCGATGTCGAAATTAAGTTATTGGTTTTGTTTGAATATACTTTTAAGAAAGTATTAATCAAAGATGATTTACCAACCGATGAAGCTCCAAAAACATAAACATTTTTATTTTTTCTAATTTGATTAAATCGCCTAATAATCTCATCGATATTATAATTGTTAAATGCCGACGAAATTATGATATCTAAAGGATTAATATCATATTCTTTTAAACCTTCTTTAATAAATCTAATCAATTTTTCATCTTTAATTGAAGCAGGAATTATATCTCTTTTTGAAGCGATAATAACCACGCGGCAATTTTTAATTTGCTGCAATATCGCTTCCACTAAAGATGATTCAAAGGCGAATAGATCAACGACATAAACTATCAAAGCATTTTCGCGACGAGCTTGAGTAATTATCTTCAAATAATCTGAAGTGTACTCCACATCTTCATTTACTACTCCATAATGTTGTAATTTAAAGCATCGTTGACAAAGATATTTGCTATCTTTTTCCAGATACTTAGGAATATATCCTGGAAGATGAGGATTTTCATTTTGTAATGGTAATCCACATCCAAAACAATACAGTTTTATAAATTCATTTTTACTACTCATCTTTGATCTCTACCTCCTTTAAAATTCCTTTTTTTCTCAAGTGCTTTCTAATTGGCCTATCGATAAGACGATTAAATTTTGTCGTCCATTGATCTTTATCAGTGATTGGATCAGTTAAACAAACTTTGATGTCCGCGCTTTTTCCACATCCAACATCGGTGAGAATCTGATCGCCGACAATAATCACTTCCTCCTTTTTAATATTTAACATCTCAATAAACGAAAGAATCTTTTTCTTACCTGGTTTACGGCAAGAAAATATTCCTCTAACACCTAATCTTTTACAATAGATATCTTTTCTTTCAGCGCGATTATTAGAGGTGATGCAAAGTACAATCCCCGCTTCTAATAATTTAGTTTTTAATTCCATCACTCGCTTTGATGGAATTAAGATATCATATTGATCAAGCGTGTTATCCAAATCAGAAAAAATGTACTTAATATTCAATTTTTTATAAAACGAGATTGGAATATCGAAAATACTCTTACAATAATAGTCTGGTCGAAATCTTTTCATATATTTATTTTATAATAAAATTAAAAATAAATAAATATCTTAGACAGTAACTCATTAACAAAAATTAACAATTTCATCCTTAATAATATTTAAAACTCATATTTTCGATAATTTTTAATATATTTTAATGATAAATATGATAAAAACTATATTAAAATTATTAAATTTACAATTTCTCCTTGGCTATATTGAAAACGGAATATTTCCTACAAAACTATCATCCAAAGAAGAAGATCAACTTATAAAGGACCTCTATGACTCTGAAAGACACGATGAAGCACGCAAGAAACTAATCTTGCATAACTTGCGTTTAGTTGGTCATATCGCTAAAAAATATGAATCAAAAGATGATTCATATGATGATTTAATTTCAATCGGAACTATCGGCTTAATTAAAGCTATTGATACTTTCTCTCCACATAAAGAAGTTAAATTAGCAACCTACGCTTCAAAATGCATTGAAAATGAAATTCTCATGACATTACGCAGCAATAAAAAACACGCCAAAGATGTGTTATTTTCCGAAAGTGTGGGTAACGATAAAGACGGTGAAGAAATCGTCTTAGAAGACATCGTAAATATCGATCAACCATCTACTAGCGATAATTTTGAAAAAAACGAAAAAATAACAGCTTTGAAGGGATATTTAAGCATTTTAGATGACAAGGAATATGAAATTATCAAACTGCGATATGGATTAGATGGCCAACATGAATACACACAAAAAGAGATAGGTAAAAAATACCATATCTCTCGTAGTTACGTTTCTAGAATTGAAAAACGTGCTTTAATTAAACTATATCAAGCCTTTAAGAAAGATCAAAGAAAATAATTAATCGTCATCATCGATATATGAGAACAATGATAATTGCTCATATTCAGGTTCATTTTTCTCATCAGTTGCTGTTTCAACTTTCTTAATAATGACTGTTTTTAAACTATCATCAATTACTGATACGCTCTCTTTGGAAACATCGACAATTAAATCATCGCTTCCAAAATTAAAGTTGCGCTTTAAGTATGATTCTAATGGCAAAGGTTTAGTTTCTTCTAGTTTCGCAATTGCTCGAATCTTATTTGCTAAAAGAACATTTACATGCATTTTATCAGCTTTTCGTGGGAATTTATACACTGCTAAACAATTATGTGGTTCGTATTTAAATGATTTATATAAAGCAATTTTTTGGCCTAAACGCGATGTACGTGTGATGCTTGAATAATCGACAAGTCTTCCACCTTGTTCTGCGGTTATGATTCCTAATTTACATACTTCTTTTGGATCAAAAGTCAATATTTGAATCACTGGATTAGTCAAAGTAATTCCTGTCATTGATTTTACTCCACCAGCTTTTAATGAAACAGCATTAACTTCACTTTCATTGAATAGTGACGCTTGGCCCAATGAATTTATAACTAAAATATCTGAATCACCTTTAGATATAGCTACTGAAACTAATTCATCATTGCCTGATAAATTAAAACATTTAGAAGTACGAGCTATTCTTTGAGTTTCAAATTCTTCAACTGCAGTACGTTTAATTTGTCCCATCTTAGACACTAAAACAATATTAGCGCCCTCTTTAAAGGTTGTTATAATCACTCCACCAATAATCTTTTCAGCATTTGATAATGAACCAATTTCATTGATGTGTTTGCCCTCTTCTTTCCATTTATTGTCAAACAATTTAAATATTGGTATCGATAAGAAATTGCCCATGCTGGTGAATAATAATAATGTATCAGTAGTAAAGCATTTACAAATGCCTCTAATTACATCCCCATCTTTTAGTCCTGGCAAAGAATCGCTTACGGAATTATATGAGCGAAGTGAAGTTCGCTTTAAATATCCATCTCGCGTAAAACAAACCATCGTCTCTTCTTTGGTGACTAAATCTTTTAAATCAATCTTCAAATCTAAATCCCCTTCTTGGAAAGAAGTGCGTCGAGGATCATTAAATTTTTCTTTTATCGCCTTAAGATCACGACAAATCAAGCGATTCATTCTCTCATCAGACGAAAGAAGTTCATTTAAATCCTTGATATCCTTTTTTAACTCTTCCGATTCATTGATTAAGGTTGTGACATCCGTGTTACTTAAACGATATAATTGAAGCATTAATAAGGCCTCAGCCTGTTTCTCACTGAAATCATAATTATTAATTAATCTATTTTTAGCATCTTGTTTATCTTTAGAAGCACGGATTGTTTTAACCACTTCATCTAAAATTGATACAGCTTTTATTAAGCCCTCAACGATATGCAAACGCGCGCGATATTTCTTTAAATCGAAGTTTGAACGACGAGTTATGATATCAATTTGATGCTCAATATAACAATCAATAGTTTGTAATAGTGATAAAGTGCTAGGTCGGAAATGATTGATAACCAACATATTAAATTTAATTGTCGAAGTTAAAACACCCTTAGAGATAATATATTTTAAAGTCGATTCAATATCCGCTTCTTTTTTGACATCAATAACGATTCTTAAACCATCTTTATCGGTTTCATCACGCACCGCTAAAATGGCATCAATATTATTTTGCATCCTACATTTAGCGATATTTTGAACTAGAGCTGATTTTTCTACCCCATAAGGAATTTCACTTATTATAATTTGATTGACGGCTTTATCTTCTTCATTTATTGAAGTTTTACATAACACTCTTACTAAGCCTTTTCCTGTCTCATATATCTGTTTTAAATCTTGTGGATTAATAATGATACCACCTGTAGGAAAATCAGGTCCTTTTATAAATTGCATTAAATCATCACAAGTACAGCGTTTATGATTAATACGATAAATTATCGCATCGATAACTTCGCCTAGATTGTGTGGTGGAATATCAGTAGATGCACCAACAGCGACACCTGAAGAGCCATTAACTAAAAGATTTGGAAATCTCGAAGGTAAGACAACTGGTTCCAATTCTTGATCATCGAAATTTAATTCCATATCACAAGTGTCTTTATTTAAATCCAAAATCATTTGGTCAGCAATTTCTGAAAGTCGAGCTTCAGTATATCGATATGCAGCGGCACCGTCACCATCAATTGAACCATTATTTCCTTGGAAATCTAATAAAGGAATTCGCATTTTCCAGTCTTGAGAAAGACGTACCATAGCCTCATACACTGATGTATCACCATGTGGGTGAAATCTACCGATAACCGCGCCGACTGTTCTAGCACACTTTCTAGTTGGTTTATTGGAAAAATTATTTTCCAAATACATTGTATAGATGATTCTTCTTTGAACTGGTTTTAAACCATCGCGAACATCAGGAACTGCTCTTTCTTGTAAAACGTACTTAGAATATCTTCCGAAGCCATTTGATAACACGGAATCTATTTCATTTGGAATGATTATCTCATGGCTTTCGATTTCTTTTATAACTTCTTTTTTTCTAGCCATAATTATTCCTCCCTTCCTGGATTATTTTTAGCAATCGCAATAAAATCATTTTTATCCGAAAAATCAATGTTTTCATTTATCCATTTTTGTCTTCTTGAAGCATCTTTTCCCATAAATAAATCGATTTTATCGCCAGCTGATTCAATATCATTCATCGTAATTTGAATTAATCTTCGACGACTAGGATCCATGGTTGTATCCCATAATTGATTAGCGTCCATTTCACCCAATCCTTTATATCTTGAAATGGTATATCCTGAGCCTATTTTCTTTCTTGCTTGTTCAAGATCAGCATCATTCCAACAGAATTCTTCAATCGTTTTTTTACCAATCATTTTATATACCCGATATAATGGTGGGCAAGCAACATAAATATGACCTTCTTCAATTAAAGGACGCATCTTTTTGTAAAAGAAATTTAAAAGTAAATTCTGAATATGCGAACCATCTGTATCAGCATCGGTCATGATAATTATCTTATCATAATGTAAATTTTTAATATTGAAATCTTTTCCGGCACCAGTTCCAATAGTATATGTTAAAGTCGATAATTCCTCATTTTTCATAAATGCATCTTCAGCATCTGTGGATATATTTTTTGGTTTACCTCTTAAAGGAAGCAATCCTTGATAACGACGATCACGGCACTTCTTTGCTGAGCCACCAGCTGAATCTCCCTCGACAATAAATAATTCACATTTATCATATTCTTTCGAGTTTGGAGGGACTAATTTACCAGAAAGTAATAATTGAGCTTTAGGATCATTAACTTTTATTCCACCTCTAACTTCTTCAGAAGCTTTACGAGCTTTGTTTCTTGCATTTGCCGCGATCATTATTTTATCAAGAATAGCTTTAGCATAAGTCTTATTTTCCTTTAAGAAATAATACACTTTATCATATACGAAATTAGCAACTGGATTTTGAATAGATGCAGTTCCAAGTTTACCTTTTGTCTGTCCGATAAAATGCAATTCTTGCTCTTTTATCATGACGCTTAAAACAACACTTAATCCTTCACGAATATCATCTGGGTCAAGTTTTTGTCCTTTTTTAACTATTCCAGATTCTTCAGCATATTCATTAATAGCTTTATTAAAACCGATTCTAAAGCCACGAACATGCGTTCCTTCATCCGGTGTGAATACAGTATTAGCAAAGGAATAGCATTTTTCTTCATATACTTTGTCTAAATATTGAAATGAAAATTCAATTCGATTTCCATCAATTTCATCTTTAAAATCTAAGATTGGGGTTAAACCAGTTTTTCCTTCATTTTTTTTAGCTAAGAATTCGCTTATTCCTCTTTCATAGCAAAATTCATCTTTTTTATCTGTTCTTTCATCTATTAAAAATAAATGCACTCCCGGAAGTTGTGAAGCAGTATTATTCAAATGCTCTTTAAATAAATCATACCTCCATTCGATGTCAGTTAAGATACCTTTTTGAGGCATAAAAGAAATTAAAGTTCCACGCTTCGTAGTGTTTCCTACAATCTTTGGAGCAATCTTCTTCTTTCCTCCATCTTTATAACCCCCACGAACTTCTTTACCATCTTTATAAACTACGATATCTAGCCATTCAGCAAACGCATTTACGCATGCCGCGCCGACACCATGTAGTCCAGAAGATGTTTTATAGTTTTTATCAGTAAATTTTCCACCACCATGAATGGTGCAAAATATAATATCGAATCCATCCTTTTTCTCTTTTGCGTTATAGTCATATGGTACTCCACGTCCTTCATCCCGAATGGATAATGATCCATCTTTATGAATTGTGACGGTAATATTTTTTCCAAATCCTGCGACTGCTTCATCTACTGCATTATCTAAGATTTCCCAAGCGAGATGGTGAGTTCCAAGATAATCAGTTGAACCGATGTACATTCCAGGTCGTGTAGTAATTGGCTCTAAATCATGTAAAATTGATAACGAGCTTGCACTATAATTATCAGCCATTTTTTTACCTCTTTTCCCTTTTTTAATTAATCTAACTTTTACTTTAATATTTCATAAATATAATATATTATATTTTTATGTTAATTTTAATAAAATTAAGGAGATTTTGAAAAAATGGCAATATTTATCAGCGTATTATGCTCTTTAACGCTCGGTTATTTATTAGGTTCGATTTCTAATGGGGTACTAATTGGCAAAATATTCTATGGTATAGATATTAGAGAAAAAGGTTCTCATAATGCCGGCGGCACAAATACTGGACGGGTTTTAGGAAAAAAAGCTGGATTAATGACCATAATCCTTGACGTTTTAAAAACCATAATCGCCGTTTGGTCGACACTATTTATCTGTCGAATAGAAGCGATTAATAATCTAATAGTTATCGATGCTTCTTATTATGCTTATATCGCCGGATTAGGCGCGGCGATTGGCCATACCTTTCCCATATTTTTTAAATTTAAAGGTGGAAAAGCTGTCGCGTGTTTAGGGGGAATTTGTATCGCTACCAATTGGATTATCACTCTTATTGGATTGGTCATCTTCATGTTAGTATTGGTGATTTCAAAATATGTTTCTTTGAGCTCAATCGTCGGTTCAATCAGCATTGGAGTTCTCTCGTATATTCCTTTTGTTCGTCAATACGGAATGATATTTAAGATGAATGGCGATATGTATTTCTCGTTATTAATGACTTTCCTTGCCATATATGTAATTATTCGCCACTATAGCAATATCATTCGTTTATTTAACCATACGGAATCTAAGATTAAATGGTTGGGGAAAAATAATAATTAGTAGTATATTAGTATTTAATTAGTATGTTTAAAGTATAAATAAAAAACTTCATCAGTTTTAGTTGATGAAGTTTTTTTACTTTTTTTCCTTTGGAGATTTTTTCTGGTTAGTCTTTCCAGATTGAATTCCCATTGATTTAAGCACTGCTTGAACACGTGCTTCCGATGGCTTTTGTCCCATCGATGCGAACATTGCCCTAATTTGTGATTCGCTGATTGGTGGATGCTCTTTTAATTGTTTATTGAAGATATATCTTGTGATAAAGAATCCGGCAATAAGACCAATTACGAGTCCGATAAATATATATAATGCTGGCATATTTTCACCTCATAAGTATATTATCTTAATTTTTTTTAAAATACAAGGTAAATTATACGATATTAATTTAAGTGTCTTATTAAAAGCTAACAAAGTTTACAATTGGTCGATATGTTGATAGATCATCATGTTGATTTTCATTGAAATATTCTTTAAAACAATCAGCAATTTGCACGACTTTTATCAAGTCGTTTTCACTTGTTAAAGTATTATCGAAAACTGTGACATAATAATTGCTATCCAATTTTTCAACAAAGCAATCATTAAAAGATAATTCATCTAATGATTTTTCTAGTCCAACTTCAGTTTTTTCAAGCAATTCTTCATAAGTCAATTTTTCACGCGCTTCTAATTTTTCTTCGTTTGAATATGTGCTACTGGCAAGAATCTCTATTTGAGCATTTTTTACTTCATCATGACGAGCTTTTCTATTTTCTTGTAAAACGGTAAAAAATAAATTCGAAGTATCACTTATAGATAGATCTTCACTTGAAGAAATATGTTCATCTACCGGCTTAACCGTATTGGCTGAAGCTGGAATAACCACATAATAAATTGATAGCACTAATACTAGTGAAAATAATGATAAGAAACTGATAACCTGTTTGTTCATAAAATGTCCCTCCCTTATAAAAATATTACTTCTCACACGTTTTAAGAACTATAATTAATATATTTTATTTGGAAAGATTTTTTTGTCAAAAAAAGGCTACTGAAAAAAAAACAATTAGTCATTTTTCGACTAATTGTTTCATTTAATAATCTTGTTTAAGCTCTTGAATCGTAGGCGCCAGTTTCAGTGAAAACCCAAATTGCGTCGCCTTTTTCCACAAATAAAGGAACACGAACTTTTAAACCTGTTTCACAATAAGCATCTTTCATAGCTTTATTAACAGTATCACCTCTAACTGCTGGTTCACATTCAGTGATAGTTAAAGCTACTTTAGCTGGTAAGGTTATACCAAGCATTTCACCATCATAATCTAATACTTCAACTTCAGTTCCTTCTTTTAAGAAATTTAATTCCCATTTCAATGTATCTTTTGAAACTGAAACTTGCTCATAAGTATTATTATCCATGAAGCAAATTGCATCACCCTCATCATATAAATAAGCCATTTTTTTCTTATCTAAATGAAGAATTTCAACTTTATCGCCACCGATAAATGACATATCAAGAACAGCACCTGTTCTTAAGTTCTTAGATTTAATTTTAACCTTCATTTTTGCCATCGCTGTTTTATTTAAATCGATTGCGATACATGAATAAATTTCGCCTTCCCATTCATATGCATTTCCTGGTCTGACTTCTGTTACGTTTACCATAATTCCTCCTAATGATTTCTTTTATATTCTAGCAAAGAATGATAATAAATTGAATAAAAAAATACATATGTTGAAAAAAAAGTTATCACTAATAGACATAAAACATTATTAATTTCTTGCATTTTAGTAATATTTAAAATCCAAATTAAACAAAAACTAAGAATTATTGTATTAATTAACGCAATTATAAATAAATGAACCACTAGATTACGTTTAATCTTCAAGTGATTTAAAATGATTGTCATCAATATTAAAAATATAGAAATATACATCGTGATAAAAAGAAAATTAAAAAAAGAATTATCACTTATCATAATATCTTTATATAACAAAAAATTAGTTAAATTGAAGATATAAAAAGTATAATTTCCAAGTAATATTATCAAATTAATGAATATGATAAGAAAGATATAATATACCATACCATTATTATGAGAATTTTTATTTTAAATATACATTTTTAAGTAATAATTCTTCACTTGAAATACTATCATCATGACCAAAATAAATTTCAAAGTGTCTTCCTGTTATTATCTTTTTAAATAATTTAAGTGATAATTCCATATCTATTTTGGAAGAAGTTGGCAAATCGCATCTTCCAATCCCTTGGCGAAAGACTAAATCACCAACAAAAATATTATCCGCGATTAAAATGATTACACTATCACTTGTATGCCCTGGAGTATGATATATTTTGAATTTAAAATCATCAACCGAAAAATCTCCATCACTTAGATTGTTAATTTTTAAATTATTAAAAAAGACTAGGTTATCTGGTGTCATGTAATATGAGCAATTTATCCTTGTATCTAACAAAAATTTATCTTTGGTAAGATAAGAATATATTTTTGTCTCCGGAAACATTTTACTAATAATATCTAATCCTCGAATGTGATCAAAATGTTTATGAGTCAATAAGATTGCATCTAATGAACTTAATGATTTTAATTTAAGGGCTAATTCATGATTAAAAAATCCTGGATCAATTAAAACACCATGACCATTTTCAATCAAAAGATACGTATTACAAGAAAAATATTGGATATTTTTTAAAGTTATAATTTCCATATAATAATAAAAAAAGAGCGTAACGCTCTATTTCTTTTCCTTATGAACTGTTTTTTTATTGCATTTTGGGCAATATTTTTTTATTTGCATTCTATCAGGATGTGCTCTCTTATTCTTGGTTGAGATATAATTTTGATCTCCACATTCAGAGCATTGTAATATAATGTTATCACGAGCCATTTGGACACCTCCAATTTCAACATTGCTATTTTAGCATAGAAGATATATAAAATCTATAACAAAATTTAATAAATTTACAAATTTATACTTATTTTTTATCACTCGATATCATCATTTAGCTAAAACTGCAATTCTTTATGATATTTTTTGTGTATTATCCTTTGTTAAACCTCTTAAAATGATTTAATATAATCATATATATAAGGTAATTATCATGAAAAGAACTGAAACAAAAAAAGTAAAAGTTGGAAATTTAACACTTGGAGGTCAAAACAAAGTTTATATTCAATCGATGTGTAATATTAAGACCTCGAATATTGAAGAAGTCGTTAAGCAAATTAATTATTTAGCGAGTATCGGGTGTGAAATTATTCGTTGCTCAATCATGGATGAAGATGATGCTAGAGCCGTAAGACAAATCAAAAATCGAATTTCTATTCCGCTGGTTGGTGATATTCATTTTGATTACAAACTAGCTCTATTAGCAATGGAAAACGGCATCGATAAAATTAGAATTAATCCGGGAAATATCGGTTCGTTTGAAAAAGTTAAAGCTATAATTGATTGTGCTAAAAAATATAATGTTAGCATAAGAATCGGTGTTAATTCTGGTTCTTTAGATCAAGATACTCTCGCACAAAATGATGATAAAGTCACCGCTAAAGGATTGGTTACATTAGCCAAAAGATATATTGATTTTTTTGAAGCAAACGAATTTTATAATTTAGTAATCTCTTTAAAAGCCTCATCGTGTCTAACCTCAATTGCCGCATATAAGATGGCTAGCGAATTATTCCCCTATCCTCTACATCTAGGAATTACTGAAGCCGGTGGTAAAGATATTGGCATCATTCGCAGTTGCGCTGGATTAGCCCCTTTATTAAGCGAAGGAATCGGTGATACGATTCGCATTTCTTTATCATGTGATCCTAAAGAAGAAATTATCGCTTGCAAGAGATTATTACATGATTTAGGTTTATATCCTAATTATCCAACTTTAATCTCTTGTCCAACATGTGGTAGAACAATGGTTGATATCATATCTTTATCAAATAAGATTTCTGAATATTTAAATACTATCAATAAAAAAATTACTGTTGCAATTATGGGTTGCATTGTAAATGGTCCTGGAGAAGCTAAGCAAAGCGATATTGGTCTTGCCGGTGGAAAAGATTGTTTCGCTTTATTTAAAAAAGGTAAAATTGTTAAGACAATTCCTCAAAAAGATGCCTTAAAAATTTTAATTGAAGAGATTAATAATTTCTAACTCATCATCATATGATGTAGTATGTTACCTTCAATTATCGTTATTAATTTTATCAAATCTTTAACTTCCGATAGCGCATATGCCTATTGTCAAAAATTTGCCATTAATCTAAAAAAAACAGAAATAAAACTAGTTCTTCCTTATTTAAAACAAAACATTGCTGATATTGTTAATAGTCCTTCTCCAAGCAAAAAAATTCATGCCGATTTAGATTATAAAATCGACATGAATATCATCAATCAGTTGTGCTTATTAGTAAATAAATTAGGATATAATTAATCTTTACTCGCCATCATTTTTTTCTTAGATTTAAGATTTTCCATAATTATTTTTCGCTTATGGTTCTTCTTAGCTTTTTCAATGGCTTGTTTCATCTTTTTCTTATAACCCGGTTTTATTTTATTTGAACGAACTTTTGCGAGTTCTTTTTTGATTTCAGCTTCTAATTTATCATTTTTCTTTTTTGGTTGAGGTGAATGTTTTTTATCTATTTTTAATCCTTCATCACGCAATATCAAATAATCAAATGATAATTTGCTTTCTAATTGTTTTTTCGCTTTAAGATTAAGCTCATCGTCATAAAATATATATGAATCGCCTTTATCTTTATATCGTCCAGTACGTCCAGCACGGTGATAATAATAATCAATATTAGCTGGAATATCAAGCGAAATTACATGACTAACTTTTTCTAAATCAAGTCCTCGAGATGCCACATCTGAACATAATACAATTGAAAATTCACCATCATTTATTCTCTTAAGAATACTTTTTCTTTCACGAGGAGAAATATCAGAAGATATAAAAGCACATTCTATCCCTTCATCACAAAGAGATTTATAAACATTATTAATCACTTTTTTAGTTGAAGCAAATATCAAACAGAAATATGGTTGTACTGTCTTTAAAAATAGATTCACTGCCTCGAATAACGAACGATGTTTAATATCCACGAAATGATGCATAACATTATTGGAGGAATAGTTCTTTTTATTAACATCAATCATTTCATTAATAGAGAACAACTTTTTTAATGAAGCAATTTGATGCTCTTTCATCGTCGCAGTAAAAATCAATTTTTGAGGAGCGTTAATTTTATCTACTAAGGCAATTACATCTTGAGATTCTTCACCTTCTAATAACATATCGGCTTCATCGAGCACTAATGTCTTGACTTGTGATACATCTAAACATTTTTTGATGAATAAATACTCTTTTAATTGTCCCGGGGTCAGAATCAAAATCGTTGGCAAATTCAACTTAGATGTAAATTCATTTGAATATAACGCTGTTTTAAAATATGAACAGCGACAAGCGATTTCATTTCCAAACGAGTTACATTGCTGGCATAATTCCAAAGTAGGCTCAATAATTATCGCTTGAACTTTATTTAAATCAAGTTGAATATTATTGATAACTGGAATTAAATAAGCATGTGTCTTTCCCGATCCAGTCTCGCTTTTAGCAATTAAACTTTGTCCTTTTAAGGCTTTTACTAGGGTTTTTTCTTGAATTGGCGTTGGCTCGAGATAATTTAAAGCAGTTAAAGCACTTAAAAGCGCTTTGTTCAAGGAATAACCAGAAAATTTCACTTTATTCTCCTTTTTCTTGATATTCTTGAGCTATTTCAATACCAAGATCTTTTAATTGTTGTTCATCAACTCGATATGGAGCATTTGACATTGGACAGACAGCATTTAAATTCTTAGGGAAGGCGATGACATCGCGGATATTATCAGTTCCAGAAAGAATCATAGTCAAACGATCTAATCCAAAGGCGGCTCCGCCATGAGGAGGGGTACCATATTGGAAAGCATCGACGAAGAAACCAAATTTCTTTTGAATGCTTTCATCAGTAAAACCTAGAATGTTAAATATTTTTTGTTGCATGTTTTGATCATAAATTCTTAGTGAACCACCGCCAGCTTCATAGCCGTTAATGACAATATCATAGGCGGCAGATAACACTTTTTCAGGAGCTATATCCAATAATGCTTCATCTTCTTTTCTAGGGCGTGTGAATGGATGATGTTCTGAAGTATATGTTCCATCATCAAGTTTTTCAAAAAGTGGAAAATCAATGACCCATAAAAAATCAAAGGTACCAGGTTTAATTAAATTTAATTTTTTCGCATAATGGGTTCTTAAAGCACCTAAGCAGAAACAAACATGATTGAAACTACCTGCAGCAATAATAATTAAATCATTTTCTTTTAAATTTAATTTTATGGCAAGTTTTTCTTTCATCTCTGGGGTTAAGAATTTAGTGAATGATCCTTCAATTTCACCATTTAAATATTTTAAAGTTGTAACTTGTTTAATTGAATATTTTCTAGCGATTTCATTCAATGAATCTGCGACTTTTCGTGAAGTGACATCAGCAACATTATCGATAACAATGCACTTTAAACATTCAGCAGTTTTAAATGCCTCAAATTCGATATCTTTTAATTCTTCTTTAATATCTTGAAGAATAAATCCATAACGAGTATCTGGTTTATCACTACCATATTTAGACATCGCTTCAAGCCAAGGGATTCTTCTAAATGGTGTTTCAATGTCAATTCCTTTAACATCTTTCCAAATGGCCTTAACACCATTTTCAAGTAAGGTTAAAATCTCATCTTCATCTAAAAACGAAGTCTCGATATCAATTTGAGTAAAATCAGGTTGGCGGTCTGCTCTTAAATCTTCATCTCTAAAACAACGTGCCACTTGATAATATCTTTCTAAGCCCCCTATCATCAATAATTGTTTAAATAATTGAGGTGATTGAGGCAAGGCATAAAATGAGCCCTTTCTTGTTCTAGAAGGAACTAGATAGTCTCTTGCTCCTTCTGGAGTGGATAATGTTAATATTGGTGTTTCAATCTCTAAGAAATCAAGATTATCTAAATACTTTCTTATTGATTTAGTAATCTTCGCTCTTGTTGATAAATAATTTTGCATTACTGGACGTCTTAAATCTAAATAACGATATTTTAATCTCGTATCTTCTAAAGCATCAGTATCATCAGCGATTATAAAAGGTGTTTGATTTGCATTATTGATAATTGTCAATTCTTCAGCGACAACTTCAATTTCCCCTGTTGGCATTTTTACATTAGGATTCTCTCTTTTTTTAACAAGACCCTTAACTTGAATAACATATTCGCTTTTAACATTTTTCAAAGAGTTAAATTTTTCATCTTCAAAGACAATTTGAGTAAATCCAAAACGATCGCGCAAATCAACAAAAACAAGACTTCCTAAATTTCTTTTTTTACTAACCCATCCGATTAATGTGACTTCTTTATTTTCATCACTTATGCGTAACTCTCCACATGTGTGGCTTCTACTTTTCATATTTAATTCCATCTTCTACTTCCTCCAAAATTTTATCTTCTAAATAATCGATTAAATATTGATAATCCACTAATTCTTGGACTTGATCTTTTAAAGACTTAACTTGATATTTATATGTCTTCATCTCATCTTCGCCGATAATTATTGCAAAGCGAGCATTTTTCCTTTGAGCGATTTTAAATTGCGCTCCGATAGATTTATTTTCATATGTCATATCGACTTTAAAACACATACTACGCAATTCTTGAGCTAACATGAATGCATGTTGCTTTGTCTGTTCACCTAAATGAATAATAAAGACATCTAATGATGGCTTAACATATTCATCTGACGATATTTCTTTTAATAATGTATTAACTCTTTCTAAACCGATAGCAAATCCGACTGAGGCAATTTGTGGTCCTCCGATTTCATTAACAAGATTATCATAGTGGCCTCCAGCCCCAATTGCACCTAACGATTTCCCATCTTTAGTCACAAAGTGATATTCAAAGACAACATGTGAATAATAATCTAAACCTCTTACTAAGGTATCATCAATTTCATATGGTATCTGTTGTTCATCTAGTAATTCAAGAACTTTTTTAAAATATTCTTTTGATTCATCACTTAGATAATCACTCATTTTTGGAGCGCCTTCAATATAAGGCCTGTCATCTGGATCTTTACAATCGAGAATACGAAGAACATTAATTTCATATCTTCTTTTGCAATCTGAACACATATATTGAATCTTATCAGCAAAATATGATTTTAAAGCTTCTTGATATGCTTTTCTTGAATTAGCATCGCCTAAAGTATTTATTTTTAAGATAACATTAGGAAAGCCAATCTCAATCAGTGAATTATATCCTAAAGAAATACATTCCACATCATGATAATAAGAATTTATTCCCACACATTCGACTCCAAATTGATTGAATTGACGATATCTTCCGGCTGAAGGTCTTTCATAACGGAAAGCTGGACCGCAATAATAGTATTTTAATGGCAAATCTTTTGTTGCATATAGTTTATTATTAACGATAGCCCTGATTACTCCCGCAGTTAGTTCTGGACGAAGAGTAATACTTCTTCCACCTTTATCAAGGAAAGTAAACATCTCTTTGGTAACAATATCTGATGATTCGCCAGCCGAACGCGCAAATAACTCTGTCTGCTCATAAATCGGGGTCATGATTGGATTATATCCATAAAATTGCACATGCATAGATAAAGTCTCTTTTATCGCATTTAAATTTAATGCGTCTTCATCATAAGCATCATATGTTCCTCTTTGATTTTGATAATTCGCCATTACATTCTCCTTTACATAAAAAAAGTACCTTTAAAGGACGCGAAGACGTGGTACCACCTTTATTCATTTACTAATTAAATGCACTTTATCGCTTTAACGCCGCTAACGGAAAGCCTACTTAATTTCAGCTTTCGTTCTCCTCAGTGTCTGATTTTATCTAAAACAAGTTTTTTCACCATCCAAACTCTCTCTAAAGTTTATCGCTAAAATGTTTCTGATTCTTCGAACAAGATTATTATATCTAAATATATAATATTTAACAATAAATTTTTTCAGTTAACAATTTTTATTTTTATTTGTTACATGAAAAAGTAAATGCAACAATAAAAACAAATATTTAAATTTAAGTAATTCCAAAAATGATAAAATAGA